>DATHJY010000014.1 GCA_035489575.1 Verrucomicrobiia bacterium | reverse complement strand
TGCTAACGCATCGTCTACCCAAACAAACAGAGGCAAGATATTATGGTGGTGCAGCACAGACATTTTGTTTTCTCCTTTTTGTTTAGACACTAAAAGGGTAACAAATGTTTGGGCTGCTATTTAGTTTCGTGATTCAGGTGTGCTTATCTTTGATATTTTGACGTTTTTATGGTAATATACTGTAATCTTTGTTGAGCTTTTTGTTCACGAGGATGTTTTTTTGACAAACAGATAGATACAAAGTGAGGGATAAGCTCGGGGAATTTCCCGAGTTCATCCCTCACTTTGTGTGCAGCAGCAGTGCATGCTTAAGAAAGCGTAGAGTGCTTTCAAGTGAGGAAGGGGATCATTATGAGTGACCTCAGCATCATCGACGATCGCGACGACAACAACGGGCCCACCGACGACCCCGCTGGCGACGGCTTCTTCCACTTCTCCAACACCGACCCGACTCTCACCGTCGACGCCGACGGCGAGCCCACCACCTCCGAGCCCATCTACGCCGACCACTAGCTCGCCCGCGCTTCATCCCGCGTGAAGCGTAGGTAGCCGACTGCGGCAGGCAGGCAAAGTACGTTTGTACAACGATGTACACTCAGAAAAACCTGCCTGCCGCTTTGGGTGATAGTCTCTCTGGAAAGGAGAACTTTGGCATTTGTCTTGTCGTTTCTGTTTGCACTAGTGGTGAGTTGGTATCTAGAGGTTCGAAACAGTCGGCTCACGACTCTGCCACTGGATTGGGCACGGATTATCGTTGCCGCAATCATCTCTGTGGCGATTGTGTCGTTTCTACTCCAACTTGTTCGTGCCCTTGGCTAACCAGCCCCCACCCCAACTATCTGTTTGTCATACCCACTTCTGCAGATAAGTAGTTGCACTGACGAGCTCTAAGAGAGCGAAAAGTGGGAAGGCACCTATAAACCTCCCTCAATCCAACTTGATACCACTTATGTTTAGGCGTAGCATAGAAGGGCTAATCAAAGGAGCAATGGCCTCACGGCCGGAGCTCCTTTTTGGTTGGAAAATGGATGTGGATTGTAGTTATAACGGATAGAACGTACGACAAACCGTAAGATGTGAGGTTCGAGTCCTCACCAATCCTGGCGGGCCCAGATAGGCCCTAATAAAACAACAGAAGCCCGACAAGAAGCTTCTGTTATACGACAAACCGTGTTTGTATTTTATCATGGCCTATTCGAGTGGAAAAGGAGCTCGGCCGAGCTCCTTACAGAAACACGGATATATGGTATCACGTGGCCTACGTACCGGCTACCCTTACGAGCTGAAAGGCCTGTTCAATATAGCCATGCTAAAATAAACCCATGACAGCAAAGACAAAGACTATCACAAAGAAGCAGTTTTTTAGGGTTTTGAAGACGGTGGTGCGGAAGACTGACCAGGTTCAGAAAAAGAAATAGATACCCAGGACGCTTTGTTACTCGAGCTTCTCGCGGAGCGTTTTTGCTTCACCAGCTAGAGTTTGGAATGAGCTATCGAAACCGGATTGATCGGCAGCTGCCTCTTGAGTCTGTGCTAATGTGCCGATCTTGCCTTCGGTCTTGCGGGCGGTGTCCTTCAGCTTTTTATAGAAATCGCCAATCTCTTTACGGAGTTTCTGGTCCTTGATGAGGAAGAGCCGTGGTCGCAGGGTGTCATACGAAGAGGTACCGCCAATCAGATCGGTAACGTAGCTGGGGTGAAATAGCTGTGCCGACTCCCATACCTGATGCATACTGCCAATGGTCGTCTCGATGTCATGCAGTTCGTCCGAAAGACAAATCTTGATTGACTTGCGTTCGCGGCCACGCTCGCGCCACGCCCGAACTTCATCTCCAACGTAGCCACCTACAATGGCCAAGATGGCACCCAAGATGGCGCCTATGGCAACGAGCGTCAAATCACTCATATCTTATGGTTACCGTCCCGTCCTTGGCTGTAGTGTAAGCGGCAAACCTAGCGCGAACGTTTGTAGCGCTGGCTAGCTTCTTGGTCAGATCTAGCCTGTGGTCAGGTACGATGATATACAGCACGCCCGAGCCACTACCGAGTTCCTTCCACTCAGCTACACTATCAACTAAGTTTTCACCCGATTCAATCTTCATAACGAACAGAATATCGCTGTTGGGCGGCGGTTCGGGACGCATCATGATCACGTCCGGGAACTGGCCGGCAACCACCTTTTTATCGGTGCCTGTGTTGTCGATTACGCGGAATCTCTGCGAAAATTCTTGCTCGATCTGAGCAATAATCGCGGCTTTATTCATCGGTAACTGACCTTGTCATAATTATAGTATATACCAGACTATCCCTAGAAAGCCCATAGAGAACAGCCTATCTTTTGTCAATTCTACACATCAAAGCCCAAAACATATTCGCACGCTTGCGATTCGAATACCGCCAAGCATACTCATTGGCATAAGCCTGTACATACTTCGGCCCAATATGCCGATACACCCCCTTGATGCCCCGCTTAAAATGAGACCACACATTCTCGATATTCTGGGTGTAGCTATCCTCCCGGTAGTATTCACCCTTACCATGCTCAGTCCAGCGGTGCTGATACCCCATACGAGGCAGTGAGCGGTAGGCTATGTAGCCGTCAGTATGAATAAGTGTACCCTGTCTGACGTTGCGAGCGATCAGCGGATGCAACACCCTTGCTCCCGCTGCTTTAACGTGCCACACCTTTACTGCGCCTCCACGCTCCACCATGCCCACGACCACTTCACCTGTACGCCGTGCGTCAAAACCGTATCGCTTGCGAGCCGATGATCTTTTATAGGTATTAGCATGAAGGTATGTTTCGTCTATCTCAACCTCACCCGCCAACTGCTTATCTGGAGGCTGCATCAGACTGCGTATATCGTGCATCATCTTCCAGGCCGTAGGATAGCTGACGCCTACCTCGCGCTCAATCTGCTTAGCGCTTGTACCGGCCTTATTGGTGGCCATCAGGTATATAGCGAGGAACCAGCTCTTAAGTGGGACATGGGTGTTTTCAAAGATCGTGCCCTTCATCGGGCTAACCTGCCATGAGCACCTCTGGCAAGCATAGGTTTTGCGGCCTTTAACCCGAGTGTGCTTAGTTGAGCGATCACACTGTATGCAGAATATTCCGTGAGGGTAAAGGTAGTTAACCAACCAATCCAAACAGGAGTCATCAGTAGGAAAGTCGGACATCAAGTCCGCTATTGTATACTTCATTGGCCTAGACAGCTTTTGTTGTGTATATTCTAACACTTTACAGGGGTGGGTGCAACTCTTTTGAGAGCATTTCTAAAAAACCCTGCTAGAGTAGAAGCAGTTGCAACACTACTAAACCCCCCTCCCATATGGTGCTGGGGGATTTTACTTGCTACACTATTTCACGTAGCACCTGTGCAAGAGACTCTCCGGAGTCTCTTTACCTTTCTAGACCATCCGGAGCTGGTACTCTAGGATTGTTTACTCCCTATAGCAACCACCCCTAGTTATTGATATAATCCCTCTTGTCTAGACGTTCTTAACACATCGGGACTTTTTTTATTCCATAAAAATGGGCAGCCATTTGCTATCAATTGGAATAAACCCCGTTGAGAAGGTCTAGACAGCCAGCGATGGCTGTCCTTTTTATTTAAGGGGTTTATTTTTTATGAAGCGCTTCCCGTTATTTATACGTGTATTGGTATGGATTGGTATCCGGACTCCTTGTTGTGGAGCGGCTTTTGGGCATGGGTATAATCACGACTACTGCTCTAGGTGTGGGGGGCGATTCTTAGCCAATCCTGGCGGGCCCAGATAGGTCCTAATAAAACATTAGCACGGGACACAAGTCCTGTTCGACGTGTTTTGGGATTGAGGGAGGTTTATAGGTGCCAGTGGGAAGTATTGCAATTTTGTGGTTTTTATAGTATAAATATACAGTCTTTTTGGATAGCCAAAGGGACGTTTTTTGACAAACAGACAGGTATTTACTAGGTAAGATATGGGGAATCTACAAACAGATTCTCGATATCTTACCTAGTTCGCACTCGCCCCTCTACAGAGGAGAAGCAGTACGTGCGTTGGACAAAACGCCCGACCACGACCCGTCCGTCCGGAGCTCATCGTCGAGGACCCTCGTGCCGTCGTCGTGATCGAACCTCTCCCATCTGGGGCTTCATCATGTCCCATGACAGCTGGGTTGCGCCCGACCACGACCCCCAGGCCATGACCCTCGTCCAAGGAGAGCTCAAGCGTCGCTTGCTCGAGCTGCCCGAAGTCGCCGGTGTGGCCATGGAAAGCGACCGCATCAACGTCTACTACTACACCCGGATCCGCACCTTCGGTCGTGGCAGGCGCCTCAAGGAGCAGTTCAAGCAGCTGTACCGCGAGGTCGCTCGCCAACACCCAAGTTTCTTCCCGTCCTGTCAGGGTGGCCAGATGGCCTTCGGCTTCAGCATGCTCAACCCGGCCGAGCATCAAGGCGGCTGGTTCTAGCTACGGGGTGGGTCGCCAGGCGATTCTTTTTGTCTGGCGACCCGCCACCCCTTTACCTGCTGTTTGTCATACCACTTCTGTAAATAACTATTTACACTGACGAGTTCTAAAAGAACGAAAAGTGGGGTGGGGTGAGGTGAGAAACCCGCCCTGGCGGGTTTCTCATTACAGTTCTAGAATTTTCATGGTGCCATCGGTGTGCAGGTAGCCGGTCAGCACTCGATTTGTCAGACGGTATGGGTTGCCGATCTTTTCGCTGCGGCTCTTTTTGACCAGCCTGGTTTTTTTGAGTGTTCTGACAATCAACTCTCTTTCGGCGTTGGTGTCCGGATGTATCATGTGCGTGATCTGGGCGTTGTGCCGGATAACTCCCAGCCCGGTATCCAGCGAGGCCGCGCCCACCCACAGCGTGCGTTTGTCGGCTGCCGTAGACCGGTGAAGGCGATGCCAAAAAGACACATGATCTAAATGTCTGGGGTTGCCGGTGTGGCTGGCTGCCCAGAAGCGAACATGGTGGCGATGAGACGGATCATTGGCCAGCGGCAGCTGAAATCCCAGGTCCTGGCTGCGGCCCAGCAGATAGAGGTTACTGAAGGGTGCGGTAGAGTAGGGCCTTTTTAGCACAAAGCTCATAACCAGCCGCAGGATAGTTTTGGGCGTTCGGGTGTCTGCCTCGTGCCACCCTGCCTGCTTCATGGCTCGCCGTACTTGTTTTTCTGTGCCTACAATGCCCACGTTTATGGGGTCGCAGGCAAATCCGTCCGGAGTGGTGGAGTACAGCGGAATGTGGCGGGCCGGAAAAATAGACCGCAGTACACGAATAGCGGTGGGAATGAGCAGATAGGCCGACACAACATAGGCCAGCAGAAAAGCCACAGCCCAAGAGACAGACAACTGGTCATGCAGGAACGGCACCAAGTCTGCTACGGCAAAGTAGACAATAATCAGGCCGGGAATAAGAATCAAAAAGCGCTTTAGAAAACGCACCAGAGCGGTAACCATACCCCTATTGTAACGCCGCTAGGTGTATTGCGTTCTATATAATTTTATACTATAGTATACAAATTCTTTACGGAGGTACCCTCCAAAGATGTTTTTTGACAAACAGATAGATTTATACAAGATAAGACCCTGTTTTTAACAAGAGGCCAGAGCCTTATCTTGTATTTCCCCCATCAGCGTCGTCTGAAAGGACTACCATGACAACTGCTACGAATGATGAGGTCAACCGAAATCACTTCAGGGCCAAGCCCGATTCGGCTGACTTCTTCGGCATCCACGGCACGAAGTGCGAGGTTCGTCACTGGAGGTTCTGGCGTCGGACCGTCTGGCGTAGCAACTTCTACAACGAACTGCTACCCGGCCAATCCGCCACTGATTGGCAGCCCGTGGACTTGCTCCCGCTCATCGACCACCTGTTCGAGTGTTACGAGGCATGGGGCCACGGGGCTTGCATCGCGACGCTGCTGGTCGGTCCTACCGACGCGGTTCAGATGTACCTAGGCGGATTACTTCAGCTACACCATCTCAGGGCTGCCGTGGAACAGGACACCTACGTCGATATCCCGGACGTCCAGCTCGTTGGGCGAAATCTGACAGTACGGGTCGTTCCGAGGATAGCTGCCATGAGCGTGCTCGACATCATGGGAAACCCCATCTGACCAAGGTCAGGTCGTCATCTACCGAAAGGATCGCTATGAAATCTGCCCGTACCGAAATCCACACCACCAACTTCGAGGGCTGGACTACCGGTGTCAGGTTCTTCGACGCCGTTGGTGCCAAGCACAAGGTTCCGTGGTTGCGATTCCTGTTTCGTACCGAGTGGGAGACCAACTTCACCGGGCCCATGTACTCCACTCCTCGCATCAGCCTGATGCAGGGCACCCTCTATTGGTTCATGAAGTACGCCGAGATCCTCGGCAAGGTCGATGAGATTGCGGTTGCACAAGTCTCGTCTCGGGCTGCCGTCCGCATGTTCCTGGAGGGCCTGCTCACCATGGATCACCTCTACATCGCCGTGAACTACGACACCCACGTCGAAATGACTCCTGTCCAGCTGGAAGGCCGGCACATGGTCGTTCGCGTTGTGCCTTCCGGGCCGTCACTGACATTCCTGGACCGCCAGGACAACATCATCGAACTGCCCGAAGAGTAGACCCCGGTCCATCTCGTCTAGTGGCGTAGCGGACTGCCAGATGCAACCTGATCTGGCAGTCCGCCGCTCCCCCAATCTATCTGTTTGTCATTCTTTTTATGAACCTCGGACGATTGCATACAATAGTTGATGTTTTTTATAAAATATGTTAAAATATACTTAATCTTTGTTGAGGTGACTCGCGGAGATGCTTTTTTGACAAACAGATAGATTGATACAAGATAGAACTTTGTTTTTTGGCAAAAAAATAGAGCTCTATCTTGTATCTACTCCCTGCCAGCAGGCGGCGCTTTTGCGACCGACCTGACCCTACTCCAAAGAGGAGGCAATACCTTGGCAACCACGCAATACGGAACCATGGATGTTCAGCTCAGGACGACCTACGCCCACATCCTCGGTGTCGATGGCTCGATGCGCCAGCGCCGTCTGTGGGGTATCGGACCTCGGCGAACCGAGTGGCGCATCAGCCCTCACGACAACTGGGTCCCTCCCTCGAGTCTTCTGCCACGCATCAAGTCGCTGTTCGACCACGACATGCGCATGTACAAGATCGATGACCTAGCCATACTGCAGGTCGACCCCACCATGGCAGTCATGCTGTACCTGGAGGGCATCCTGACCGGTAAGCACATTCGCAGGAAGTACGACGACTACGTCGACTTCTACGATGTCGAGATCGATCGCCGCTTCGTGACCGTCCGGGTCACGACGCATGCGGCCGAGATGGCCACTCTGGACAAGGACGGTAACGTCCTCTGATGGTCCATGGTGGGCAGGCAAGTATGCAGGTGCACGAAGTGTCCCGCAGAACGCCTGCCCACCAGGGCTTCTCCACCCCCAACTATCTGTTTGTCATACTACTTCTGTAAATAACTATTTACACTGACGAGTTCAAGAGTCTACTCACCCCCTTCCGGTAGACTCAGAGAACGAAAAGTGGGAACCTCGGTTACAATAGCCACCATATGGAAATGCGCGACTTCCAGGAGATGGTGTGGCAGTATTACCACCAGTATGGGCGGGCTTTGCCGTGGCGTCTGCCAGAGTCCGATGGTACATTTGACCCCTACAAGATTTTGGTCTCAGAAATCATGCTGCAGCAGACCCAAGCAGCACGAGTGGTCCCGAAATATACTGCATTCTTACAGCAATTTCCGTCTGCTCAAGCCTTGGCCGCGACGCCCCTGGCCAAAGTGCTGGTAGCCTGGAGCGGGCTGGGGTATAACCGTCGAGCCAAGTACCTGCACGAGGCAGCCCAACAACTAGCTCAAGCGTCCCATTCGTGGACTATCCAGGATATGGTGGCTTGCAAGGGCGTTGGCTACAACACGGCTGCGGCCGTGGCTGCCTACGCCTACAATCAGCAGGTGGTTTTTATAGAGACCAACATTCGGACGGTTTTTATCCATCACTTTTTTGCAGACCGTGATGCCATTGATGACAAAGAAATCTTGCCCTTGGTAGAGCAGGCACTAGACGGCGAGCATCCACGGGAATGGTATTGGGCGTTGATGGATTATGGTGTACATCTGAAAACGACGGTAGGAAACGCATCGCGGAGTAGCAAGCACTATGCCAGACAGTCTACTTTTGAAGGGTCTAAGCGACAGGTGAGGGGCCGTGTACTCAAAGCCCTCCATGCACAGCGCTATAGCCGCAAAGAACTAGCCGACCTGGTTGAAGATGATCGGCTCACAGCGGTGCTAACCGACCTTATAAAAGAGAAGCTTATCAGCGAAACGAAAGACGGAATTTCGCTCGGGGTGGACTGAAGTACTTATGGTAGAATTATCAACAAGGAGCTCATTGATGAAAATACGTCTAAAGCTAGTACTCGCCGCGGTCTTATTGGTGCCCGTGATGTCTGTTGGCGTAGTCGGTGCGGTCGAACAGACCGGTGGTGATATCCCACAAACCAGCACCTACACCCCAAAGACCGGCAACGAAGGACTCAGCCTGCAACAACGCCTAGAAAAGCGCAAAACCGAAATAAAAACCAAACTCAGCGCAGTCGAAAAAACCCGGGTAACCACCCGCTGTAAGGCGGCGCAGGGCAAGGTAGCTTCTGCCCAGGCCAGAGCCAAAGTGATCGACACCAGGTATGCAGGCTACGAAAAGGCTCTGACGCACCTGCAGCAACTCAAGGACAAGCTCAAGGCCAAAGGCGTCGACACCACTGTCTACGAGCAACAGCTGGCAGTCCTCACAACCAAGACCCAGACCTACGCCGACGACGCGGCTGCCTACAAGGAATCGTTAAAAGACCTTGCAGAGCTAGACTGTGCGGTCGACCCTGACGCCTTCAAGGCATCACTAGAGACTTCGCGCAAGCTGCGTGCCAAAGTAGAGGCAGATGGCAAGGATATCCGCAGTTATTACACGATGACCATCAAGCCAACACTTTTGAGCTTGCGCCAGCAACTCGTGAACAAAGAAGGCCAAAATACGGAAGGTGGGATGTAGCCATGGCTGACGATACTACTACAGAAGAACCAAAAGACACACCCAAACCAGGACCAGTGCGTCGCGGTGTTATGGATATTCAGCGCCCACGTCCGCAGGCGCCGCTGGCATCTCGTCCAGCTCCAGCATCGGTAAAAGTCGAGACTCCAGCCGCTCCAGCAGACGAAGAGCCGGCTTTCATTCCGGCAGACGAAGAGTCAGCACCAACGCCTGTTGTTGATACGCCCCCTCCAAACAAGCGGCCGAACATCATCGAACAAGCTGCGGCAGCTGATGCTAAGGCGGCAGCAGACAACCCAGCAGCAACTCACGACCCACACCAGCAGATGTTGGCAGCCCATGCTTCCAAGAAAGGTCGTCCAGTGGCAGTTATCGTGGTAGCCGTTCTCATTGCTCTGGTTATGGCCGGGCTAACCGCGTTTGCCTACATGAAGACCAAAGACTCTACTAAAACTACTGGCGACCACCCCAGCCAGCAATCTGCAGCACCCGAAGAGACCCATACACAGGGCGCAACCACGGCCGACGTTGATAGCGCTAGCAAAGAGGTAGACAGTGCAGCTGCCGCCAATGAAGCAGCCGACATACCCGAATCTGACCTGACCGATCAAACCCTAGGGCTCTAAGAGCTACTAGGTTTCGTCTGTGCTCGCTGCTAGCTTGATATGGTGTTTATCAAAAGATTTTTTGAGTAGCTTGTAGAACTCGCTGCGGATTTTCCATTGGGCGGCCGGACTTGTTTTTGCCAATACCCGGACACTGATGCCCTTACCACTCAAGCCTTTGACGTTGGCCAGGTAGGGCGGTTCTATGATCTTGTTTTCTAGCTCTGGCAAGGTAGCCAGCTCCTCGCCCACTTGTTTAATAACTTGGGTGAGTTTTTCTATGTCGGTGCGTATGTCTACCACAATATCTTCATTCATGCGGCTAAAGCCAAGCGTCTGGTTGGTGGTAACCCCAATATTGCCATTGGGCATGTGGTGCACGTTGCCGCTTAGGTCACGCAAGACAGTGGTGCGGATGGTGATATCCTCGACGATACCGCTCACCTCTCCGACACCAGCGCCAGCCACTAGAGTGATCTCGTCGCCAATGCGGTACTGATTTTCTATGATGATAAAGATACCGCTGACCAAGTCCTTGATAAGGTTCTGCGCGCCAAAACCAATGACTGCGCCAATCAGACCGGCACTCGTGAACAAGACCGTTTTGTAGTCGGGGCGTATCTCGCTGATAATCATCAGGCCGGCAACAGAATAGACGGTCAGACGTATAACGCCGTTAGCTAGGCTATAGAGGGTTTTGATTCGCTTTTCGCGGTCAGATTTGGTAGGGTATACATCTGGACGGACAATATGCTTGAGCAGGCGCTTTGAAAGCTCAGTAGCGACTCGCCGAAGAACCAAAGCACCCACCAAAATAACAAGTATATTTATCAGGTGTACTTGCAACCATGTATCGGTTGAACGTACCCAATCGTCAATTCTGAGGACTAGGTCTTCAATGATCGTATCTACCATTAGCTATAGTATATATAAGTTTATGCCTAAAGCTCACCTAAAGTCTCTCTTTCTACTGCAAGACGGCCTGATGGCACGCCTTGCCAGTTTCGCTTCGCACCATATCTACGGATATGCCTTGTCGCGAGAACTGACAAAGCGCGCTCATCAGGTCCGCCTTTCGTACTCAAAAGGAGACTTTAGGTGAGCTTTGTCTTTAAACGCCTCACCGATCCACAGCTTATTACGTGCCTGCAGCAGGGTGCTGTTGGTGTTGTGCCTTCAGATACCCTGTACGGGCTGATGTGTCGTGCAGACAATCCAGAGGCTATAAATAGGCTGTATCAGATCAAGTCGCGTGAACTTAAACCGGGCACGCTCATTGCTGCTAGCGTTGATCAGCTGGTAGACCTGGGTATTCCCAGGCGGTACCTGAAGCCAGTCGAGCATTTCTGGCCCGGCCCGGTGAGTGTAGTAGTGCCTACGACGCCAGCTTTAAAATACCTAGACCATGGTCTGATGAGCTTGCCTGTTCGTATTCCGGCAGACGAGGGGCTTCGTGCGTTGTTAGAAGAAACTGGCCCACTCCAGACTACCAGCGCTAATTTGCCTGACGAGCCACCAGCAACTAACTATGCCGAGGCGCTGGCATACTTTGGCGAGATGGTTGATTTTTATGTAGATGCTGGCGAACTGCCCGGTAAGCCCCCCTCTACCATTATTCGAGTAGTAGACGACGCGATAGAAGTAATACGCCAGGGTGCGGTCAAAATAGACGAAAACGGCCAAATCCAAAAATAAACGGCCAACCCCCGGCTGGCCTGTTAAAATGGGCTTATGACATTTGACGAATACCAAAAGCAAGCACTGACCACGGCCATCAACCACCCCGACCACCTTATGAACCAAACCATATTTGCCATGGGCATTAGTGGCGAGGCCGGCGAGGTGTTGGAAAAATGGAAAAAAATTGTCGCCTACAAAGAAGGCGTTATTAGCGACGAAGATCTGGCAGGACTGAAAAAAGAGCTGGGCGACGTGGTGTGGTATGTGGCGGTGATGGCTGACAGCCTAGGTTTGCCACTCGGTGAGATTATGCAATACAACGTCGAGAAGCTAGCCAGCCGCAAGGCTCGGGGAGTACAAAAGGGCGCAGGAGACGACCGATGAGCAGCAAGGGAACCACCAATATTCCTGGTGTTTGCGTCATCATAAAAAAAGGCGGCAAAATATTGGCGTCTTACCGAAGTAATACGGGCTTCAAGGACAATGAATACTGCGTGCCAGGCGGGCATGTTGATCCCGGTGAGACATTCAAGCAAGCAGCTGCCCGGGAGGCTATGGAAGAAGTTGGCCTGCACATACGCCCCGAAGACTTAGTGTACAAAATGACCGTGCACCGCAACGGTGCCAAAGATATTCGTATAGATATCTGGTTCGAGGCTTTGGCCTGGACAGGTGAGGAAAAGAATGGTGTACCTGATGAGCATGACCATATCAAATGGCTTGATCTGGACGAATTACCTGAAAATTTTGTGGACTACATGTTGTTTGGAATCACCAATATAGCCGAGGGTAACACCTACGGCGAATTTGGCTGGAATTAGTTTGTTATTATGAGTGTATGAGTAAAACAATTTTGTTAGTCGAAGACGATGAACTTATTCGCCAAAGTTTGGCACGAGTATTGACCACCAAAGGTCTAAAAGTTATCCAGGCTACCAATGGCAAAGAGGGTCTAGAATCCGCTGCAAACGCAGACCTGGTAGTTACTGATGTACGCATGCCCGAAATGGATGGCTTGCAAATGGTTGATGCCTTGCGCAAAGATCCCAAAACGAAAGAGTTGCCAATTATCATTCTGAGCAACGATGAAGAAGCCAGTACGCTTAACAAAGCGCTCGAGGCTGGTGTTACGGTGTATTTGTCGAAGTCGAATCAGGACGCTGACTCTTTGGCGGATCAGATTCTGGCTGCGGCTGGTTAGACTCATCGGCAGTTTTGGCACCGGGTATGTAGCTGTGAATGGTGGTGCCCTCGTTTTCCTTAGACTCTAGCACCAGTTTGCCGCCATGTTGTTCGATGATTTTTTTGGTAACCCATAAGCCCATGCCTGTACCATGGGCTTTTACTTTGGTAGCGTTGGCGGCTCGGTAGTAACCCTCGAGCACCTTGGACTGTTCACTGGCCGGAATACCTATGCCGTGGTCACGCACCGATAGGACATGGTTGCCGGCCTCTTTCTTATAAGACAGCTCTATAGTGCTGTCCTTGGGACTGTATTTGACAGCGTTGGACAAGATATTAGAAAAGGCACGCTTGAAGGCACCGGGGTCGCCCTCTGCCGGAATGTGCTCGGGCCAGTCGCCTAGGTATTTGAAGGTCACACCGGCTTCTTGGGCGCTGAGGGTCATGACTTTCTCGACATCGTTCAGTACGTCTTTTAGGTCTACCCGCTCGTGCAGTAGTTTGTTTGCCTTGTTGCGGTCAAAGATAGAAAAGTCCAGAATCTCGTTAACGGTGGCTACCGACGAGGCGGTGTTGTTGTAGACCGAGGTCAGTAGTTTGAGCTGGTCAGACTTGAGGTTGGGCGAAGCACCTGGCTTGATAAGTGACTGCACGGCCCATAGCACGCCGTTGAGCGGTGAGCGCAGCTCGTGGGAAGCGACCGATACAAACTGCGTCTTTAGGTCGGTTATCTCGCGTTCTTTTTCCTCTAGCTTGCGGTTACGATACAGGACGGTCAGGGGAATAGCCGCCAAAATGAGCGGAATAATAGAGTAAATGGCAATCTGAACAAAGTAGTCCTTGGCAGGCTCGTCTACCCCCAGAACGGCTACCGTCTTGCCGGTGGACTGGTCTATCACCGGAGCGAGGGCAGAGATCCAGGTGCCAAAGCTATCGCGCGAGGGACCTTCCAGAAAAGGGGCGTCGTCACTAAAAGATGCCTTTAGCCGCAGGGAAGCTTCGGGGTATATCTCTCCGGGTGGCGAATAGCTGTCACTGTCTTCCTGTTCTGAATCGGCATAAAAGAACACGTCGTTGCTCTCTTTTACGCCCAGCAGGTAGACAAATCGGGTACCAGGATTGGCCTCGCGCATGCGGGTCATGCGTTTTTTCAGATCCTGATATGTTTTGTTCTCTAGGTCTTTGTCGCTGCCGTCTAGCAGAGATATCTCGTCAGCAGAGATAGCGTCGGCTGCCACGCGGGCTTGGCTCATCATTTGGTCGCGGTTGAGCAGCATGGCATTCATGCCGGCCATGGCAGACCCGGCCACCCCTACGGCAATAACCAACAATATAACCGATGATGTATACCGTCGTCGCTTAGGTTGTGCCCCAGCAGGTGGCGCGGCAGCGCTACGATCCAGCTTAAGCTTCATACATCCATGATACCACTCTAAGAAGGCGAAGTTCAGACACCACAAGTGTTATTTAATGTAGACGTAATTATTCGGTTACTTCTTGAACTCTTTGCGAATCCATTCGTCCAGGCTGTCGCCACCACCACCGGCCATGGCTACTACCATGTCGCCCTGGTCTAGGTGATGCTGGATGGTGTGTTTGAGTGCGATGTCACGGGCAGCGGGCTCGGCAATGAGCGGGTCCGTCAGGTGCGATATAAGTTCTTCTGGCGGGATGATGCGCTGCGAGGTGTCTTCGCGGGCCAGGTAGCTGGGTATCCAGTACACTTTTTTGGCACCGTCAAAGCTATCGCCATACTCTTTTAGCATGTAGTGCTGGCGACGGTTGGTCAGGGGCTCGTAGACAACTACCAGGTCTTTGCCTTTTTCTGCGGCTATTTCTGTGGCGACACTCATGCCGCCCCGGACTTTTTCTGGCGTATGGGCATAGTCGCTGTACAGGTTTGGAATTATTTCTTCCATACGACGTTGCAGGCCGGGGAACTTATTCATATGGGCTATAAGAGTGTCGAGTGGTTCGTTCAAGGCTTTGTGGACCGCCCTGGCTGCAAGCCAGGCATCCAGCCGGGTGTAGTGTCCGGCCAATTTTATGTCGTGTATCTTTGGGTTGCCAGAGTCCTCCGTCTGCATGGTGCCGTTCTGCTGCAAGCCAAGGTAGTCTGCGTCTTCTTGCCAGATAATGGTGTGGTCGGTCTGGCCGATAAATTCCTGAAAGGCCTGCTGGTAGTCTTCGCGGGTGGGAAATATCTCATGGTGATCCCAGGTTACCCCGGTAATGACGCTGGTGTGCGGCTCGAATGCCAGGAAGTTACGATCAAACTCATCACACTCGTACACAAAGTATTTGCTATTCGGGTCAAACTCGCCCATGTCACCAAAGCTGATCTTTGCCCCCACGGAATAACTGACTGGTTGTTTGAGCTGCTTGAAGAGCCAGATAACCATAGCCGTGGTTGTAGACTTGCCATGAGTGCCGGCAATGGCAATGAGCTTGAGCTTGTTCTTGTCCAAGATTAGGTTGATCATTTCGTCGCGCTTGCTAATGGCGATGCCTTGCTGTTTGCAAAACTCAAGCTCTGGAGAGTTGGGGTTCTCCATAGCAACGGCAGATGAGTAAACGTACCAGTCTATGGGCAGCTTGGCGTGTACGGCCTCTATCTGCCTGCGCGTTTGACCGATGTGAATATCCGTTATGCCATGTGACTTGAGGTAGTCGATATACTGCGAGTCTTGTTTGTCAGATCCAGACACAACAAAGCCAGCTTGCTGGGCAATGTGGGCTAGAGGTCCAATGGCGGTTCCGCCGATGCCACTAAAGAAAATATGCATATGACAAGTGTGGCATCACTATGGCGCCCTGTCCAGCAATGACAAGTGTCGTTATAATGTCATCAATGAATAGAAGCCACCACAGAATACTTTTCAAACTCGAAAGCCATTCTAGTGAGCATGATTGGTCAGTTCTTGTGACAAGGCGTAGCCGTAGTTACGTTGACATGGTCTCTTTTTGGCTAGCAGGCAGGCTAAGCCTGCTGCTTAGCCAAAAAGCCACGATCTCGAAGCAAAACTGGCCAAGCATGCCGCTAGAATGGGTTGCAGTAGAAAGGGTATTCTGTGGTGGCTTCTAAGCGCCATCTTCATCACTGGCTTGTGCGGCTCCGTCCTTACGGTGTTGGGTACTTTGTGGCTGCCTTCTTGGTTTTGGGGGTGGTCGCGCTGTTTGCGCTTCGGCAGAATAACTTGGGCGCCGTGCGTCTGCGCGACCAGTTGCTAGAGGTAGACAAGCAAAATGGCGATGTCGAGGCCGCTCTGGGCAAGTTGCGCGAGTATATGTATTCGCACATGAATGCTCAGTTGTCTAACGACACGGGCATCTACCCGCCGATCCAGCTCAAGTACACCTACGAGCGCCTGTCTGCGGCCGAAAAGCAGCGGGTGCAGACTGCTAACCAAAAGATTTATAACGATGCCCAGAAGACGTGCGAGGCCTTGGTACCCAATGGGCTGTCTGGCAGTGGACGCATCCCGTGTATTCAGCAATACGTGGACACCAAGGGGCAAAAGGAGCAATCTGTGCCAGACGCCTTGTACAAGTTCGACTTTGTATCGCCAGCCTGGTCGCCTGACCTGGCAGGGTTTTTAGTAGTCCTGGCCTTTATGGCACTCATATTGCTAATAGCTCGTATAGCTGCCGCCCTCTGGCTCAGAGCCAGCCTCTCCGACTAACCGTTAGCCTCATTTTGTGCCCAGGCTCCCTATAGCCTACCCTGCTAGGGATTGCATACCACCCCCAGACAAGCTCCTCTATTCCCGTGCTTCCCCCTCCGCCCTCCGCCAGGCGGTTACGAAAAACAGGACTGGCCAGGCAGTGCGATGCCGTCCGGTTCCTGTGGAACTTGTTCTGCTTCTTGTTGATTAATTTCAACGGATAGCAGAACTTCACACAGTCCTCGGAACGCGGGCAGCCCCGCACTGCCTGGACCAATCCGTTTTTGCAAAGCCTGATCGGAGCAGCAGAGGGGAAAGCCGCCCACCACCAAATTGGGATTGCATACCTACTCACAGATCAGGCTTTGAAAAACTGATTGAACAAATAGCCCAGAATTAACCGCGATACGAGGACTAGCCCTTCATGGGCCGACCAAAGGGAGTCCCGAGATCGTGGCCTTTTCTGCAGCGCAGCAGGCTGAGCCTGCTGGCAGGCAGAAAAGAGACCATGTCAGTAGCCGGTATTCTGGGCTATTTGGGCAGTCACGCTTTTTCAACCGCCTGTCTGGGGGGTGGTATGCAATCCCTAGCAGAAGAACCTAACGGGGTTTACCTGGGTGATACTAAAATCACCTCCGATTGCCCGGAGGTGATTTTTGGCTTCTCGGCCTTATTACTAAGGCTTTTTGGTTGTGTTGGGTGTTGTGTTTGTGGTCGGAGTACTAGTGCTCGTGTCTTGAGTCTTAGCGTCACACTTCTGACCGTCTGGGTTTTGTTTTACGTATTCAGCTACGGCTTTGGCAACTTGTCCGTCATCTTTTAGGTTTTCCCAGAAGATGACTTGGTCACGGTTGATCAGCATTTGGTCTTGTGGACCATGTAGCTCACAGCCTAGCTTCACAAGTGATATGTCTTGTTGCTGGTTGCTGTTGGCATTCTGCTGGTTCGGCTGCACCTGTTGGTTAACGCGCAGGTAGTAGATATCGGTCATGCCGACGTAGCTACTATTTAGTGCGCGAATTTTACCAAAATATACTTGGCCACCGGTTAGAAAGACTGCCTGCAAGCGGTCTTTGTGAACATAACGACTCTCAGGACGTAGCTTGGAGAAAGCTATCAAGCCCGTAACTGCTATGATCAGTATGGTTACTGAAAACAACAGGACTGTTATGCCTATGCGTCCAACACTAAAGCTTTCTGAGCGTTTCTTTTTGCCACCGCCACCGTGGTGCGCGGTGGGAGCACTACCTGCTGGTGCAGCTGGGGTGCTGGCTGGTTGTGCTGCGCGGGGGGCGGCACGATTCATCCATTCCATATGAACAATTCCACCTTCTTTTTCTTTACATACATTGATTAGTTACAAGCGTTAGTGTAAAGCATAAGCAACGAGTTTGGCAACCGCCGCCAGCCGTCTGTTGTGGAAAGAGTGTAATCATCTAGGTGAGTTGACTGAACACTACTTTAACGGTATAATATGTTCGTTCCAAGTGCACCTCGCGTCATTACGACGCTCGTCTCTAATGGAGGTAAGTCATGATCGTTGCTGTTGTGGTCTTGGCAGTAGCCTTCCTGGCCTTGTGGTTCGTCAATGACCGGCAAACCCAAACCATCAAGCAACTCAAGTCCTCAGTGGACTGGTTCGGCCAGAACTATCTGACCCGTCAGGGTTCGCACTCGGAGTTCGGTGACTACCACTTGGTGTCGCTGGATGCCGGCCGGAACTGGTTCAGCGCCACGCTGGTGGGCCGTGGGACCGAGGATCGTCAGGTCATCATCGATGGTCCGGCCGATCCTGAGCTCCTCAGGCGTCTGCGCGGCGAGGACGCGCTCACAGCGCACATCAACCAGCATGGGCCAATCGACCCAAGCGACCCTGCGCAAGTTAGGCTGCTCAGAGAAGCTGGCTTCGAGGTCAGGCCGAAGCGATAGCTTTGCCCGTGGAATCCCCGGAGGGGTAGTGTCTCAGACACCAACCCCTCCGGGAACGGACCCTAGATAGACGCCGCGGCTCTTATGTAGCTGCAATTTTCGCCCCAAAGCGATCAAGTCTTACCTAGGGTTCTTTTCAATTCTGCCCGGTAGAAAGTTGTTGACAAGCAGATTCACCCCAGAGTATGTTAGGAGTACCATTACTAATTACAAGAGAGGGAGAGATTGTAGCAATGGCTTACAAGCACACAAACTCTAAAGGGGTGACCTACTACCTAAATTCAAAGAAGGTTACACTCCGCGGCGGCAAAGAACAGACCATCTACTACTTCAGCAAAGACGAACGCCCAGAGGCTGTCGAAAACATTCCAGAGGGCATGGTTGTGAACGAGAACCCACGCAATGGCTTCTTGACAGTCAAGCGCGCTGACAAAGTATAGAACGAGAAAAAGCAAAATTTTGACACCCCCGTATTTCGGGGGTGTTTTTATTATCAGAAAGTTGCGGGTGCAATGACGGAATTGTTACACTGACACCTATGACACGAAAAAATTCGAATATCCTTGAAGTAAAAGGCCTTACCAAAAAGTATGGCAAAAAGAAGGTGGTGGACAACATCAGCTTCGAGGTGCGAGAGGGCGAAATCTTTGGCATCTTGGGGCCAAACGGAGCTGGCAAGACCACAACGCTCGAGATGCTAGAGGCCCTCCGGCCTATAGATGGCGGTAGCGCTATGCTGGCCGGACTGGATGTTGCCAGCAGCGGCGACAAGATCAAGGCACTCATTGGAGTACAACCCCAGACGCCTTCTTTTGAGGAAAAGACTAAGCTGACCGAACTGATCGAGTTCTTTGCATCCTGCTACGGTGAAAAGGTTAACCCAAAGGCCTTCCTGAAAGATGTCCAGCTAGAAGATAAGGCCAATAGCTTCCCAGAGCAACTATCTGGTGGCCAACGCCAGCGCTTTAGCATTGCGGCAGCCCTTGTGCACGGACCAAGAGTGTTTTTCTTGGACGAACCCACCACCGGTCTAGACCCTCAGGCCCGTCGCAACCTATGGGACCTGGTGCGTCAGACGCGTGACCGTGGCGTGACGGTTGTGATGACCACCCACTACATGGACGAGGCCGAGCTACTCTGCGACCGCGTAGCAGTGATGGACAAGGGTCATATCATAGCTCTTGATACACCCAACAACCTCATCAAGGCTTTGCTAAAGAAAGGCTTCACAAAACACCAGCATGTGGAGCAGGCCAACCTAGAGGATGTATTTATTGACCTAACCGGAAAGGCCCTGAGGGACTAACTATGTCTAAGTTAAAAAAATCATTTTTGCCCGTTACAACCTTTGCCAAGATAGATATCAAGCGGCTGTTTCGCGACAAGCTGGCTATTTTCTTTGTGTTCATCTTTCCGCTCATCTTCCTGCTTATCTTTGGCACTATTTTCAAGGGTGGCGGCGATGTCAGCTTCCGGGTGGCCCTACTCAGCCAGTCAGAGACCGAATTTTCTAAAAAGTTCGTCGAAGAGGTCAAGAAAAACGAAGTTTTTAAGATAGACGAAAAGATCACCACCCTGGACCAAGCCAAAGAACGCATGAATCGTGGCCAGTTAGAGGCGACCATCATCTTGCCCCCAGACTTTGGCAAGGAAGGCAGTGCGGCCTATCCAACAGGAGAGGCGCAGATTTTGTATGACCAAAGCAACGAACAAGCCGGCCAAACACTAGGTTCGGTCATGGAGAGTGTTTTTGCTGATATTAACAAACAGTTTGTGACCAACCAGACGCCGTTCACGGTCAAGCTAGAATCTACGGCCACCAAGGGGCTGTCGCGTTTTGACTACACTTTCTCTGGGCTGTTGGGCTTCACGCTGTTGTCGCTGGGTATTTTTGGCCCCACCAATGTCTTTCCACGGCTGAAGCAAAAGGGTGTGCTGCGGCGCTACCATACCACTACCCTACAGGTCTGGCAGTACTTTACAGCCAACGTTATCTCGAACGCGGTTGTTGGCCTGATGGCCGTGGCCATCATGTTTGCTGCCGCCTTTTTGTTCTTTGACCTCAATATGAGGGGTGACTACCTGAACTTGTTGATTGTGGTGATCTTGGGCGTAACCATCATGTTCGGGATTGGTCTGTCCATTGGTGGCTGGGCCAAGAACGAGAACCAAGCAGCACCGTTGGCGCAGCTGACAACGCTGCCCATGATGTTCCTCAGCGGTGTGTTCTTCCCGACATTCCTGATGCCCGAGTTTTTGCAGAACATTACTAAGTTCATTCCACTGACCCCTGTGGTCGAGTCTGTGCGGCTGGTAATCACCGAGGGCAAGACAGTCCTAGAACTTGGTCCCCAGATGGCTATCATGCTGGTCTGGCTGGTGGTGATCTACCTGATCGCTTTCAAAGTCTTCCGTTGGGAGTAGCCCTAATGAGGAAACCGGGATAGGTTTCCTCATCGCGCGGCGAAAATGTGCTCCATTTTCTCCGGCTGCTCCTTCCTGAAAGCAGATAAAATGTAGCCGAAGTAAATTCGGACTACATTTTGTTGGTTAGATTAAGCGGGCGGCGACCAATTGGGCGCTGATGAGGCAGGTGGGCAGGCCTATACCGGGGTGGACATTGGCACCTACGTAGTACAGGTCTTGGACTTTCTTGCTCTTGTTGCTGGGGCGGAAGGGGCCGGTTTGGCGCAGGGTGTGGGCTAACCCCAGGCTGGTGCCGCCTAAGCTGTTGAACCGTGCCTCGAAATCTTTGACTGCGAACAGGCGCTTGAAGACGATGCTTTTGTGCAGGCCCGGCAGGTTCATCTGGTTTTGCATAGTGTGCAGGATCATGTCGGCGTACTCTTCTAACTCTACTTCTGCATAATCTAAGGCTGCTGCTACGGGCACTATGACAAACAAGTTTTCCATGCCTTTTGGAGCAACGGTAGGGTCGGTGCGGCTGGGTGCGCACACGTAAAACGACGGGTCGGTCGGCCACTGGGGGTCGTTATACAGCTGTCGGAAGTTGCTGTACCAGTGTTTGCTAAAGACCAAGCTATGGTGTTGCAGGTTGTCATAGCGGCGGTTGACCCCCAGGTACATCAACAGGGCAGATGGGGCCAGGGTGCGCGACGCCCAGTAGGCTTCGGAGTGGTCGCGGTTGTCGGGCTGCAGCAGGCTGTGTTCTGTGTGGTGCGGGTCGGCGTTGCTGATAACCACGTCGGCGTGCAGTTTTTTTCCGTCCACTATCACACCACTGGCTTTGCCGTCGGTCACGATTATTTTTTCGACCGGACTCTTGAGGTGGATGACAGTGCCATGTTTCTTGGCCAGTTTTTCCAGACTGCGAATGACCTGATATAGACCGCCCTCTGGGTAATATACCCCTTGCTTGTAATCTATGTGACTCATGAGGCTGTAGAGAGCAGGGGCGTTGTAGGGGCTGGCCCCTAGGAAAGCGAGCTGATACTGCATAAGCTGCTGCAGGCGGGGGTCTTTGAAGTACTTGTGCACGTAGCGATTCATGCTAGAGAACAATGACAACTTGCTGGCACGCAGGGCCAGCTGGGGGCTGAGGAAGTCCACTACCCGGTCGGTGTTTTTGTACAGGATATGGTCCATGGCAGTCTTGTAGATGTAGCTAGAGCGCGCCAGGTACTTGTCCAGCTGCTTGCCGGCTCCAGGCTGGATAGACTCAAATGTTTGGCGATCTTTGGCTGCGTCGCCCCACATATCTACCTGTAGGTCCTGATCCTTGAAGAACACGCGGTAGCTGGGGGATAGCTTGTGCAGTGTCAGGTGGTCGTGGACGTCTTCTCCAATAAGGGCAAAGAATTTCTGGAATACCTCTGGCATCAAATACCACGAGGGGCCGGTGTCAAAGGTAAAACCTTGGGCTGTAAATTTACCAGCTCGGCCCCCGACTTGTTCGTTTTTTTCGAGCACCGTCACACGCCAGCCCGCCTTTGCTAGCAGACAGGCGGTACCTAGCCCGCCTATTCCGGCGCCGATGATGATTGCGTGCTTGGTCACACCTCTATTGTACGTGATGCGGTAGGGATGATGAGTTGCTTTTAGCACCTATGCATGGTATAATATAGATCATGCCGATCCTAGGATCGCACCCTTGGTACACCGAGGACCGCTTATCTGGTATTGTTACCGATGAACCACCTCGAGTTGACACCGCTGCTGCGGCCCGCTTTATCGGGGCACATGCGGCGCTTCGTTCCTACGAAGTCCGCACTTCAGAGCAGGCTGCCGACCAAGGCTGGATCCCTGAGGCTACGGATGCTGAACGAGCGCTTGATTATATCCAGGCGTCCAGAGTAGCACTCGACGAGGCGGTAGTACAAAAGCCTACCCGTTGGGACAAACAAGCTTAGAATAGACATATGAATATTTGGGAAGAACTAACACCGCCATTTTTTGTATTGGCACCTATGGACGATGTCACAGACACCGTGTTTCGTCAGGTGGTAGCCGACTGCGCGGCACCTGATCTGTTTTTTACTGAGTTTGTGAATGTCGACGCTCTGCAGAGCCAGGGTAGGGAGGCAACGCTACGCCGCCTACGCTTTACCCAGAAAGAGCGACCCCTTATTGCCCAAGTGTGGGGACTCAACCCGGAGAATTTCAAGAGGTCAGCGGCCGATATCGCGGCTATGGGCTTTGACGGCCTAGACCTCAACTTTGGCTGCCCGGTCAAAGACGTCGTGCAAAACGGTGCCTGCAGCGCGCTTATAAATAATAGACAACTGGCAGGGGAGATCATCCAGGCTTGCAGGGAAGGGGCGCCTACCCTGCCCTTGTCGGTCAAAACCCGGCTGGGCTTTAACGAGGTGGACCTGACGTGGCATGAGTTCTTGCTGAGGCATAAACTTAACGCGTTAACTATTCATGGCCGAACTCGTAAAGAAATGTCTAAAGTCCCGGCTGACTGGGATATGATCGGCAAAGTTGCCGCACTCCGCCCTGCCCTTTCCCCCGCCACCAAAATTATTGGCAATGGCGACGTACTCAGCCGAGCCCAGGGTGAGCAGCTGGCAAAACAACATGGGGTAGATGGCATTATGGTTGGTCGTGGTATATTTCAGGATCCGTTTTTGTTTGCCAAAAACAGTCCGTGGGAGGAGTACAGTAAGGAACAAAAAATTCAGCTGTACCAAAACCATGTAGAACTGTTTGCCAAAACATGGGCTGACTCGGCTCATGCTCCGCGCGTGCATACGCTCAACAAGTTCTGCAAAGTGTATATCAATGGCTTTGACGGTGCCAAAGAGTTGCGCGAAAAGCTCATGGCCGCCCAGTCTACGGACGAATTACTGACACAACTAAAAAACACCTAGCAGGCCCTCGAGGGGCTCATTTTAGGTGTAATTGAGCGGGGGCTTCTCCGGATGGAGATGGGGAAGCCCCCGCTCGTGTTTTCCTCTCGCTAGTTGGTGACTAGCTTGCTAGTTCTTGACGAGCGGTAGCGACCAGGTGGCCAGGTGTTGTGCGCCGGCGGTGCTCAGGTGGAACTCATCCTTGAACCACTCCGGGTGGGTTGTGCTGTTGAACTCGGTCGGGTAGTCCCAGATCTCCGAGTTGGGTCGCCCGGCCAGAGCCGTCGTCCACAGGCTGTTGACCGTCTCGGCACAGTTCACTACTTCGGCACCTGTCATGTGTCTGACCTTGACGAAGTTGACGCGGACCGATGCCGGCACCGCGCTCAGGAAGTTGGCGATGTCAGCACCGTAGGTAGTCATCACTCCGTGCTGCGCGTTGCAGTCGTTGATCCCGAAGTTCACTACCAGTTCGGGGTTCTTGCTGAGGTCCATCAGCCCGAAGGTGCTGCTGACTCGGTCCGACCACTCCTGTCGCACGGTCTGGCCTGGCACGTCCACGCCCGGACTGAAGGTGAGTCCCCAGCCTTCGTGGGTGGAGTCCACGACCGTGATGCCTTGCTTCATCCACTCCTGGTGCACCGGCCCCATGGACCAGTCCCACACACTGTCAGAGAAGAAGATGGCAGCTTTGTCCTGGTGTGCCTGTCCGGCTGCTGCTGGCTCGCAGGCTGTGGCTGCAATGCCAAGCATAACTGCGATAAGCACTATCCCTACATGCTTCATTGGAATGCTACCCTCCAAGGTTCGCTTGCCCATGTGGCAAGAGGTGGAGTATTACAGTAACAGTTTGTTGCTTTACTGGCAATAATTCATTATGCTTATGTTTCTGTGTTAGTGTTAGAATACATACATGAAGGTCGACGAAAAAGAGATAGAACATATCTATTTAGACGAAGAAGAAGACCAATCGCCTCATCGTCCCGCGGCTCATGCTCACGCTGGTGGACATGCCGTGGAGTCCAAGGCAGAGTATCGCAAATTTTATAAGGTTATCTTTGCGATCTTTGCTGTTGCCACCATTCTATCCCTGATCCGGGGCTGGGACATTAATCGTGCCATGGCAGACTTTATGGCTGTGTTTTTCATCACCTTTGCAGCTTTCAAGTTCCAGAACTTAGAGGAGTTTGCGCATACTTACCGGACCTATGACCTGCTGGCGGCACGCATCCGGCCGTGGGGCTATATCTTTCCTTTTGTAGAGGCCTTTCTGGGTTTTTGGTACCTGCTGTCTTCGGGCCCGATGTGGCTGAATATTTTGACGATGTTTTTTACGGGTACAGCGGCATATGGGGTGTACAAGACGTTGCAGCAAAAACGCCAGTTTCACTGCGCTTGCTTGGGTACGTTTATCAAGCTGCCATTGTCAAGAGTGAGCTTGGTCGAAGACGCGACCATGTTTATCATGGCTGGCGTCATGCTGTTTTTGTAGAATTCACTACGACATACCAGATAAAGTAGTGCACTTTATGAATCATCACCCTTATGGTTTGTTAGATAATTCACAGTACAAGGTAACCACTAGGCCTATTCTAGATAGTGCTAAAGCTTAGAGTTATGAAGTTTTTGACACTTTAGGAGGGTACATGGGGCTCGGGACGAGCGTTGTGGTATACGCAACTGAGAACCTGTTCCAAATCTCCAATTTTGCGCCAAAACCGTCCATTCCGGCGCCAATCCGCCCTGATTCACCAACCGTACTACGGGTACGCTTGGCAAACCAGAACGAATTGTCGCTCGAAATGCATCGATTTTGGCATCAAAAGCGAGATCTGGAACAGGCTCTAACATATGGGTTCCGGTTCTTGCTGTGTCAAAAATCTCTACATCTGAAACTTTGGTCCGCGGTCAGCAGCAATGCTGACTTTTTTTGTATAGCGTCGTCGTTCAGTCTTATGACAGCTTTAGAGGTGGAGTTGTCATAAGGCTGGGTGATGAGCCTAGGGGATATTAACTACATAAAGGAGGGAAGGCAGTATGAAGAAAAAACTGCTACGACTTATGGCTGTGTCTGTGATGGCACTTAGTGTCAGCACGGGTGTTGCAGCGGCCAACTCGGGCTCCATTGATGGGACAGGACGTGACTCGATCAACAAAGTCACCTTTGCCGATCAGACAGAGAGCAAGCTACGCAACAATACTAACGCAGATGTAAAACACAACAACGAGCAGAACGCTAGCTCGGGTGAAGCGCGAGTACGCAACAACGAGACCGGCGGTACGGCCGTGAGCGGTGAGGTACACAACGACAGCCTGGTACTGGTAGATGGCGAAGTGAACAACAGCGTTTCGTCTGCTGCAGCGTTTGCTGCAAATGGCGTTAGTAGCCACACTGGCACGGTCAGTAATACTGGACAGGACTCTTACAACAACGTCTCGTTCAGGAGTACTGACACGACACGTGTGAGCAACAACACGGGCTTTAACGTCACTAACAACAGCACCCAGAACTCCAACTCTGGCAATGCTTCTGTGTCTAACAATACAAAAGGTGGCGACGCTACCAGCGGTGCGGTAACAAACCTGAACAGCACCGAGCTAAAAATAAAGGTTACAAACTAACCTCGTTCTTTCTTGGTAGGGCCGCCCGAATACGCATGGGCCCTGCCCTACCTCCACGTATTAACTTTATTCACCTAGGGAAGTAACAGTGTCCAGAAATAACCAGCTACGCAGAACGATCGTCGGCATTCATATAGTGGTGCTCACTTTGTTTTACCCGCTCGGTGCGTACGTATTTGCTGAGGGCACAGAGCCTCCAGCGTCACCCCAGACCGCAGCCAAGCCCGTCCAGGACCCACCTGTTGCTCCAGTGACGGTGCCGGCTGATACAACTGAAACTTTGGAAAGCCCAGAGCCCCTTGTGCCAGAGTCGCCGGTCGTTGTCAGCGATGCTATCGAGTTAGTAAATCCCGACAGCGATTCTGCTACTTATACGTTTGATACAATCCAGGCTGTCACGGTTACAAACACTATCACCTCGACAGCGCAGTCGGGTGATGCGGTGGTGGCGCACAACACAACTGCCGGCAACGCTCAGACTGGCGATGCCCTGGCCATGGCTACGGTGTTGAACCTACTGCAGTCTTCTACCAGCCTGACGGGCCAGGCAAGTGTTGCGACCTTTCACTCGGATATTGTTGGCGATGTGTTTGGTGACCTGCTAATAGACCCTAGTGTGCTTGCTACCGTACAAGGTGCTGGCGGAGTTGAACAAAGTAGCGCTGATTTCACCGTGCATACTGATATAAGCGGGCAGATCACTAACGACATCTCACTGGACGTTGGCAGTGGTGATGCGGCAGTTCTGGGCAACGGCACTGCCGGTAATGCTACCTCTGGTACAGCCACGGCCGTTGCCAATGTGGTGAATATCATGAATTCTGCCATTAGCAGTGGCAAGTCGTTCCTGGGGTTTATGAATATCTATGGCAACCTGAACGGTGATATTTTGCTGCCACCGGGTGCGTTGGATACGCTGCTGGCGAGTAACGCGCCGGCGAGCAGTCCAGGTGCCAAGAATGTGCAGACACAGACTAACGATACTCAGAACGTCACCAACAACGTGACCGCCACAGCTCGTAGCGGTGACGCGGCAGTAGACAGCAACACCACGGCCGGCAACGCAACGACGGGTACTGCCGAGACTAAAGTGACCATCCTGAACCTCACCAACAAGCAGGTGGTAGCTGCTAATTCCCTGCTTGTGTTTGTGAACGTAGCGGGCAAGTGGGTTGGGGCTATCATGGACGCGCCGCAGGGGAGCACCTCGGCAGTACTGGCCAGCAGCGTGTCACAGAATACCTGCCAGGCTTGTAATACCGACGACACAACCAACACCACGCAGAACATCACCAACAATATCAATGTGAATGCCCACAGTGGTGACGCTACGGTACAGGGAAATGACACCGCGGGTACTGCTCGTTCGGGTAGCGCCAAGGCTAGTGTCAGCGTGGCCAATATCATGAATAGTACTTTTAGCTTGGCCGACTGGTTCGGTGTCTTATTTGTGAATGTCTTTGGCACCTGGAATGGCAGCTTTGGAATAGACACTGCAGCTGGTGAGTTGCCAGATGTTCCAAGTGGTGGCAGTTCCACAGCGGGTACAGATACACCCCAAGTGCAAGTTTTTCGGTTTGTCTCTACCACTGACGGGTCGTATCAGCTCAACCGCGTAGCGGGCACGGGCGGTGGCACGCCGGACGAGCAGCCACCCCAGCCACAAGTACTGGCCACTAGCGACGAACAGACTCCCCCACTCGGAGAAGTCGAGCAATCTCAGGCTCGAGCACTCTCTTCTCTACTGCTGTTTCCTGCCTTGGGTTTACTGATAGGTTCACTGTTACTAGGTCTGGAGCGGCTGATAGCCAGCCGCCAACGTCGCCGTACAGCTAGGATGCCTGTTGGCTATTGACACTGCCCGGGGTGGGTGGCTTGTTCGGCGTAATCCAGGTTGCTACATGCCGGACTGGGATCCGTCTTGACGCCACGGGTCTCGAACCATACCCCTATACTTACTAGAAATACAAATGCAACCAGCCCGGCGATAGCTAGGAGGCGTTTTGTGGGTGACTTGAGGTTCTTCATGAGTGATAAGTATACGCTTTTAGTAGCTTACTGGTTAGTCTCTGGTGGGGGAAGTGGGTCTTGGTTCTCGGGTGGTGGCGTTTCGTCTGGCTGGTCTGTTGGTTCGGTGGGGGTGTCGCCCGGAGTGGGAGTTGGTTCGGTGGGGGTGGTGGGGCTGGTTGTGGACGTGTCAGTGTTCTCGCTGGAAGTTGCTGGGCCGCCCTCTTTGACGATAGCGCCATCGGTGGCGTTGACGTCTACCTTGGTGCCATCAGTAAAATGGATGCTGTAGGTAGTGACGCCATTTACGGGCGCAGAATCGATACGGGACACAGCCACGCCAGGTTTTTGGGCCTGAGCTATTTCGCGGGCACCGTCTACGTCTACTGGCTGATTCAAGTTGTCCGGCAGCGTGGGTTTTTTGGTCTCGGTGGTAGCGTTAGACAGTTTGCTGTCTCCGTCAGATATTTTGCCAAAGGTATAGGCGTACGTGCCAACAATACCCAAGAGCAAAAGGGCAGATAGAGCATACAGATGTTTGGTCCTATGTTGTGTGATCCGCCTAGTCTTCATGATCCCCACTCATGCTTATGCTTCTACCCTACACAAAAAAAGTTGTTTCGTAAAGGAGCCGGTCAGATGAATCCTTCAGTTCCCTAAACACATCCCTAATAAAGGGGGTGGACTTGGGGAACTGCAGGAGAGAGGGACAAAGTGGATAAAGGGGGCAAAAAGCCATCCAATACGTGTCCACTCGTCCCTCTCTTCTGATATATCAGCTGTCTGTAGGGGGATGGGTCGGCGGCGATTCATGGTAGCGCTCTATGGCGTGGTTACCCTCGGGGTGTTACGGCCACAGGTGAGGGGCGATCGTGGTACCACCGGCGAGGCCAACGCCGCCAACGCCAATGACTGTGTACCAGCCTGGGTCGTTGACACTGATGCAGAACGCGATGAGAAGCCCGAGGGCCGTCAAGACGAGCAGCACCAAGGCCGCGATACGCGCCTTTATGCACCTCGCTTCCCGCTCATTGTATGCGCCGTCGAGGTCGAAGAATCGCATTTGCTTCTCTCTTCTTATCCCTCTGGGATAGTTGTTTGTGGTTAGGAACGGGGGCACCACATAAGCGATACACACATTTCTAACCGCAAACAGAGATGGCAAAGCTACAGAAAGCTTGATCGGTAAAGTACTTCGGAAACGATGTCTCGACGAAGATGCGTATAATTATAAAATAAAATACTAATTGAGTCAATATTCTGAATAGGTGAAGGGCCAGAAGAGAAGAGACGAAGAGGGGGTAAAGGGGCCAGAGTGGCGTCCTATACGTGATTCTCTCGTCTCTTCTCTGTCTGGTGTAGCTTCTCTGCTGGGGGTCTACTGGGCTAGCAGTTGCAGTCTCCCTCCCAGAAGATGCGGTCGGCCACCTTGACCCAGATCACGCTTGCGACGAGGCCGCTAGCGGCGATGCCGAGTCCGATCAGGCCCTGCTGGGTGAGTGTCGCGAAGACGCCGCCTGCGGCGATCATGACGATGGCGAACATCACGGGCAGGACACGGTCTTCGAGCCACTCGCTCGTGTCGAAGTGACGGGTCTCGAGCCAGACGGTCATGACGAGGGCGACCACGCCGAGCACGATGATGGTCGCTGTGGCACCGGTCTGCCATGCCTGGATGGCCAGCAGGAAACTTGTGGGTGTGGACATATTTATGATCCCTCCGCCGGGATGGTAGTTGGCTTGGTTCGAACGAACCGAAGAGGATGTAGACGGTGGCCATAAAGAAAACCAGCACAGTCGCGACGTAGATACGACGTGAAGGCACTTTTTGATCCCTCATTAGAGGAAAACGGTTAACTTATGGCTAGGAATACAGACACCAACTGGGGACGTCCATGTTCCTGGCCATAAGTGCCGGGAAAGCGCTTTTTTGCAGAGAAGCTAAAAAGTTAAGGTACTCCGGAGTAAAAACTCCACGAAGTAGATAAGATTCTGCCATAAAAAGTAACAAAAGTCAATGACTGGTATTGCTCAAGTGGCTGCTATGCAGAGTGGTCTTTGAAGGTGGTAAAGCGAGCAGTAGCTTGCAGGGGTGGACGGGGATTATTGCCAGCCACGGTGCGTAGCTCGCTGGTTACAAAGCTAAGCGCTGGGCCTTCTTGAAGCCCCAAATCTCGATTGCTCGTAGAGTGTGCCAGACCGGCTTTGCCAAGCGCGTTCACGACGTCACAAAACTGGGTCGTTTGGTTTGTTCTGACGTCTACGAATGGGATACTCTCGCCTTCTCCAGGAACGGGGCTTACTACTGCTGGAATATCTGCTTCTGTAAGGGCGTCTACAATTTGTTGATAGCCTTCGGGTGTCATGGGTAGATTCCTTGGTTTAAGTAATAAATAATAAAATATTTAGTGCTATTTTGTCAATTTATTGGGGTGTTTTGGCAAGCTAACAGAAAAGACGGTTTTTTGTTCTACCGTTTCTAGGCTGATGCTGCCGCCGAATATGTCCTCTATAAATCGTTTAGTCAGGTATAGCCCCATGCCCATGCCGTCTTTTTTGGTGCTGTAGAAAGGCTCAAAGATATGCTCGCGGTGACGTGCCTGGATACCTCTGCCAGCGTCGGCTACTGTCAGCACTATGACACCCTTTGCGCTAGACAGTGTGATACGCACACTGCGTTCTTGTACCCCTGTCCGGCGCGTCACTGGATAGCTGTCGATGGCATTTTTTACGAGAATGGTCACCGCCTGCTGGAACAGGATTTTTTCACCACTATAGGGTATGGGTGAGCGTGGTGGATTCCACTCTAGGGTGACGCGGGCGACTCTAGCAACCATTTGCAGGCCGCTGACTACTTCGGTGATCTCTTGGGCAACGTCGAACTTTTCGCGGCTGCGACGGCCTTTCATCTGCTGGCGGGCGGTGTCTAGTGTTTGGTTGAGTTGGTTGACCTTTTGCTTGGCCCGGGCCACCGTACGGCCAGCGGCTTGGGACTGTATATTGTCCAGCTCAAAGGTCAAAGACGACAGCTTGTTGGCCATGTCGTGCATGAGGGCAGTACTGATTTCGCCAATCTCGGCCAATCGGTAGAGCTGGCGAATCCTTTCGGCCTCGGCTGCCTGTACGCGTTGGCTGGCTTGCACCAGGTAGTGGTGCACAATGCTGCAAGCAATCAGGAGGGCGTGGATCATAAATATAACAGCTACCACGGTGTCAAAATTGTGCGGCACGGGGGCAAAGACGTACACAGGGTGTATGCCGCCTTGTAACTCGCTCGCTCGGAACCAAAGGGCCGTAGCTGTGATGAGTTCTGTGGCTAGCAGCGCCAGCCAAAAACCATAGACGGCGCTGGCAAGTATGACCGCCAACGAGAATAGCAGCGCTGCACCGGCCCCTAGTCCCACCCGACACATCATGGCGGTGCCAAGTCCAAAGTAGGTCAAAATTAGCAGTATGCCGCCAAAGGTGTTTGGCTTTTTTCTACCTAATATATACAGGCCGCTACTGGTGACGAAAGCCGCAGTAACATAGGGCCAGGTAACGCAGGCAAAAGCGTTGTCGGTGATTGTACGCGCACCTAATAAGATGATGGACAGTAGTCCAAATGTGACCATTGTGCCCAAAGTATTGATCCGGACCAAATCCTGCTGCCAGCTGCTGGTAGTATGGCTTCTAAAGAACCTGAAAAATTGTCGGAGACGACGTTGCAATACTGTCATGTTGAAACCATAGGGTTCGATGTTTTTGGTGGGCCCGGCTGGATTTGAACCAGCGACCAATCGGTTATGCTTACCACTACAACTTTCGTTGCCTCTTTTGAGTTTGTAGTCCGGACTGTCTCTTCATCCACGTGGGATGCCTGCCGTTCAGTCTCTACACCTTTCCTAAAAGGGATACTTTTAGGACTTGGCTCGGGATTACCATGCCTTAAGGTTTAGGCTTCCCCGAGTTTGACAGGATATACTTACTGGTTGCCCAGTAAGCAGCCCCTTAACTTTCTGGCTTATCTACGGTATTATTGCGGTTATGAATAACAGGTCTATCTGCATAGTTTGCGATAGCGATCTGATTGGCAAGCAAACGCTTTTTTGTTCCTTGGTATGCAAAAATTCACACCATCAGTCTTACCCGGCGCAGAAACGAAGAGGGCTTGAACGCAAACTCTATCTCGTTAAATCGCTCGGCGGAAAGTGCTCGCAATGTGGATACTGCGCAAACCTAGCCGGTCTTGCTTTTCACCATAAAGGAGGCAAGGAATTTCAACTCGATGCACGTTCGCTTTCAAACAGAAAGCTCGATCCCATACTTGAAGAAATCGCTAAATGTGTACTCTTATGCCACAATTGTCATGCTGAAACGCATAACCCTACCCTAGACTTAGCCAAATTGTCAATTGAGCCGACTGCTCTAACCACTGAGCTACGGGCCCGCTTTGGCGACGTTGCGCCTTCTGCAACGTAACAGAGAAGAGTATACCATTCCAAACAGCATTTACTCCAGTGGTACCTAATAAAGTATGTTTTAGACGCTGTCTGTTATCGTCGGCCGGCTATAAAATAAAAGATAGACGCAAAGGGCGAGAGGAACAACATGGCGAGCGCCCATGCGATTTTTGCGGTCACTGGGCGATCACTGGTGACCATGTCAATAAACATCACTACCTCGAACACCAGGATACCGATAATGCCGATGACAATGCCAATTTCTGGAATTCCAAAACCCATAATGGTCTACTTTATCATGTATTTTTCTTCTTGATAAAAATCGAGTGTGGGCGGGAAAAGGTGCAGGCTGGTGCCTACAATGTTCTTTTCCCGCCCATGCTACTCACGGTTGATATGTCCGCTTAGGACACTTTGACGGATGTGATGAAGCCGGCTACGCCGAGCGGGTCATGTCAGCTGGAGCCGACGGACGGTGCGGTTACTTCTTGATGCCGACGCAGCGCTGGCCACTGAAGTTCTCCCAGTTGTTCTCGTAGAACTTGGTACACACCTGGGTACCGGCCGGGAAGCTGCGGTTGATGGCCTTGGTGAAGTAGGCACGCCCGGTGTACACGCAGCCAGCGCGGTACATGGTGCCGAGGCTGACGGCGGGCTTGCCGGGTTGGTAGTAGAAGAAGTAGGCGCTGGTGTTGCACATGCTGATCGGGCGGACGGGGGGACCGACGGTGAACTTGATGCGGCTGGACGACAGGTTGTTGACGCGGAGGCCGCTGCCGGTGGTGGCAGTGCACATGCTCCCCTGGGGGGCACTGGTGCAGGTCTGCGCGGCGGCGTGGGCGGGCTCGGGGTTGGCGGCGGTGTCGAAGGCGGTCAGGCCGACGGCCAAGACCATAGCAGCCAGGAACAGTCCTAGGCGCTTCATCGTGGTTGTCAAAGGACTTCCTCCTAAAAAGGCACCATTACGGTGCGCTGGCGGGGGTGTATCTGCCGGTGAGGCATAGCAAGTGTATAACAGCTTTAGTTCGTGTACAAAACCTTTTCCACAGTAAAAATAACAATGATTTAATAATTGCAATTTACAGAGGTGCTCCATGTGCGTTGTATAATGGGTTTTAGTAATGCTCGAAAAAATCAAAAACTACGCAAAACATCCTTATCTGCACGAGCTCCGAGACGTTCGGGTATTGGGGCTGTTAGTTTTTGGCATCATTGTATTGTTGGTAAGCTGGAGCGGTGTGCGGGTAATAGAAACCAACTACAAATTGCAGCAACAAATTGCCCGTATGGAAGAACAAACCAAGCTGTTAGAACTAGAAAACGCCAACAAAAAGCTCGAGAACAAATACTACGACACTAATGACTATGTAGAACTGCAGGCCCGCAAGCAGTTTGGCAAGGGTGCGCCGGGCGAGAAGCTGCTGTTAGTGCCCAAAAACGTTGCCCTGGCGCATACGGTGGATATCAAGCAAGACAAGGAAGAGCAGGCAGACCAGCCCCAGGCCGAAAAGCCCACGTATCAAAAGAACTTTGAAAGCTGGATGAACTTCTTCCTGCACCGCAGTCAAACCTAGGTACGATGACGTATTACTGACAGTAAATACAGTTGATGATATAACGACTATATCGAGAGAATTCTCTCTTGAAGAACCTGTCGCTTAGTGGAAGGATCCTTCCCGTGAGTACTGAATTGTCCCTCAGAGCTTGCACCTGCAAGCTGGCTCCCCGCTGGGGAGTCGTGTTCGCAATGATCAGTGCGGTCATCGTGGTCATCCTGGCGCTCAAGAACCAGTCCATCCCCATGATGGGCGAGCTGGTGATGAGCCCCGGCCAGGATGGTGCCGTGAACACCGTGCGGCTGCCCATTGCACTGCCACGCCTCATCGATCCGGTCGTGGTCATGGTGCCTGCCACGCTCCTGGCCGGCGTGCTCTACGAGGTTGACGACCTCACCAGCCGGTGGGTCGACGACGATCAGCTGGCCGTCCTCGGCGGAGTATTCATCGGAGTGGTCGGTGGCCTTCTGGTCGCCTACCCAGGCTTCTCGACGGCGATCGGCGGATCGGTCCTGGCCGGAGTGCTCGTGCTGGCTGGTAGCTATACCGAGAGAGCCACACTGCTGCAGGCTTACACCGCCTTGCCGATTGCGGCCACCACCCTGTGGCTGGTCTGCTCGCTGTTCACCGGGAGCGTTCCCGCGCTGATCTTCGCGGTTGTTGGACTGGGCGTTGCTAGTGGGACCTACTTTGGTCTGTGGCTGATCCTCAGCAGCGCGCACCGCCTGATCACTGGCCCGGTTCGCCGAGCCCTGACCTGCGACTGCTAGCTGTCGGCGTTCTGCTGACATCATCAAGACGGGAACACTATGTTCCAACCCGGCGTCGAGCCTTCTCCGCTGGGACACCCGGGACCTGACTGGTCGTAGATATTTCTACGAATGAGTACGGGTCCTTTTTTCTTTGTCTGCTTTCGCCGTCTTCGGCTCATCAGCATGAATACACATTCATGGAGCAGTGGGGGCGAGAGTGAAGGGAGGCTAGGGGTAGACGGTTGTCCCGGGGGACTTTGTTTCGTCTAGGGCCTCGACCCTCGCTCTCGCTAAGAAAAAGGAGACAGGATTGCCATGGGCTAGGAATCCCTGTCTTCTGCGTCACGCATCATCTGTTCCCAGCGGACCTCGCCTTGGCGGTTGGTTGTTCCGCCAGGCGGCTTTCGCGGCTCTTCGCTGATGGAGTTGCCAAGCTCGAAGGCAATCCACCAGACGATGCGCGCCACAAAGCCGGTTGCCAGAAAGCGTGCGATGCCAAGCACGACGAGGTCGGTATTTCCGTCGGGCTCGGCGTTGAGGCCATCCAGGATGTTGGCGATGCCCATATAGAAGCACAGGTAGCCAGCGACGTAGACGGTCAGGGCGCACCCGACCAGGAACAAGATGATTCCGGCGATGATTCGCACGGTCACCCCTTTCATTGAGAACGGTTGCGGTTGCACCGCAAGTATCACGGACTGTGACCAGGGCACTACACAATTGGTCAATATGTTGGTATGACGGAGGTTTGACATACTCACCTCTGTTTGGTATTATTACCCGAGCAAAAGTTTCCTTGGCGGCCTGCCAAATTTGCGAGAGGATTCGCAAATTTGAAGAGGAGACGGCTTTCCGGGGTTGGCACATTTGCCGGGCAAACTTGTTTTGCCGGCGAATTGACAACGACGGAATCACACGTTGACGACGCGGGGTAGAGCAGTGGCAGCTCGTGTGGCTCATAACCACAAGGTCGGAGGTTCGAGTCCTCCCCCCGCTACCAAAACAAGAGCCCATCCATCGGATGGGTTTTTGTTTTGGCGTTGGAGAACTCGAATCTCCGACGCTAAAGGTCGGAGGTGAGACATGCCTGTGGCATGTCGCAAGGGAACTTTCCGAGGGCAACTGGTTGCCCATCGTGAAATTCCGGGGTCGCGGAATGTGACCGAGTCCTCCCCCCGCTACCAAGAAAAAAGTCCCAGCAAAGCTGGGGCTTTTTTCTTGGTCCTGAGGCAGACCCGGCTCTCCGACTCGGATTTGCTTTAGCAAATACGAAAGTCGGAGGTTCGGTCATCCAGCGCCACGCACAGGAACTTGTTCCGAGCATGCCTGCAGATGTGCTTTGCCCTCCCCCCGCTACTCACCCGGCACAAGTTATGCTTGCCGCTGTGAAGTTGCGGGTGAGATGAGCCAGTGGCTCATCGCAAGGACATGTGACTGAGTCTTCGTTATTGGTATAATTTTTACTATGAACGCGTTAAGCCAACTAGCAACCCTCTACGCCGATCCAGCCCCAGGTTGCTATTACACATGGCACACCGACCCAGCTACGGGGGTAATAGCGGATGTAGATAAACTGGTGTGCGACACGGCGCCCTCGGGAAATACCTCTGCGCTTCTGGTCGCGGCTGGGGTAGCCGTAGCCACATTTCTTTTACTTATGGCTATTATTTTTTATAGAAAGCAAAAACGTACACCTCGGAAAACTCCAAAAAAACACAAACGCTAGATTAAGAGAAACAACCCCGACGCAGACAGTCCACTGCCTTATCCATCCTATGAGGCGCAAGCCGATATGAAACGGTTGCCTTTTGCGGATGGATCGATTGATGTCGCGGTGTCGGATTACACGCTCAATTTTGCCGAAAATAGCGAGGAGGTCGACCAGACTTTCTCGGAGATTGCTCGCGTGCTATCTGCCGACGGTTTTTTTGTTTATGTCTGTCAGGGGCAACCCGAATTTTCCTTGTGGTCCCGATGACGAGCTAACTCCAGATAATAACGAGATGACACAACAGGAGTTGCTGGGTGGCTTGTTCATAAAACAATTACCGCTTGCGACATATCTTGGACTAGCTCAAAAGCATGGCCTGCGGCTTGTCGCAGATGACAATACACCTAACCACTCAGAGATATTGTGTGGTGTTTTAAAGAAAGCTTAGGTTCGAATCCTGACAGGTGTTTTTGGCTCGATATCTGAAGTATGCTCAGGAGATATAAAAAAAGAGGCACTTTCGTGCCTCTTTAATCTGGGGAAGACTTGCACCCACAGATGTAGCCTACTAACTAACAAACTATCTAAAACTGACTATCTAACTTACTAACTCGAACGGCTACATATATAAACGTACTGTTTCACTTTGTCTTCCACAAATAAGTTACCAAGTCTTACTTACGTCGTCAAGTATTTTTTGACCCCATTACCTATGACTCCTGGGATGGATGCTACTGGACGGAAACGTGTAGATTTAAATAAGTCGGCGTAGGGGTTGGGTTTATCTAGAATCATGTCATGCAAAATGGTGGCAGCGACCATGCTCGTGCTCAGGCCCCATTTTTTGAAACCGGTTGCGGTATAGAGGTGCTTAGACCACGGATAGACTTTACCAACCAGGGGCATCTTGTCGTAGGCTAAGTAGTCCATAGCTTTCCAGCGATAGGTTATGGGTGACACGCCAAAGTGCTTCTGGGCATAGGTGGCTAGTTTTTGGTGCCGCCTGAAAGGCAGGCCCAGACCTGGTATATGATTTTCACCTCCGACAAAAAGTAAGTTTTTGCCACCTTCTTGAACTGGCAAAATAGAATACTGCCCCTTGTCTGGTGATACATACATGCCTCTTAGCGTACCCTCGTATTCGCCCGCAACTAGGTATGAAGTGTGCGGGTACTCTAGGGCGCCATAACCGAAGCGTGCCAGTAAAGGGAAGGCCGGGATTTTGGTAGCGACAACTATATATCGAGCAGTCACTGTGCTTGTGCCGACGCCTACTGTTGCTGGGTTGCCATCACGAAAACTTGTTACATTGCTGTGCTCAAATACAGAGCTGCCCTGGCCATGAACTGCTTGGCTCAGGCCCACGGTATATTTCTTGGCGTTAAAGTAAGCTTGATTAGTAAATTTTACGGCCGCTTCTACATGAAATGGCAAGGCCAGCTGGGTCTCGAAACTGGCGGGCAAACCCAGCGACTTAGCTACATGTGCTTCCTTTTTGAACTGCTTTACCTTTTTAGGGTCGGTTGTGTAGACGTAGTTATCTTGCCGCTGCCAGCCGCAGTCTATCTTTTCCTTTTTAATGATTTCCTGAATGCGTTCAATGGCTGATTGATTGGCTGTAGCGTACAAACGGGCAGACTCTTTGCCTAAGTGCTTTTGTATGTCGGCGTATATAAGGTTATGTTGGGAGGTTACCTTGCCTGTAGTGCTGCCCGTAGTACCGCTGCCGATAGTGTTTTTCTCTAGTACAGCAACCTGTAAGCCTGACTGCTTTAATAAATAGGCTGTAGTGAGACCCGTAATCCCCCCACCGACAATTGCTACATCAACGGTAATATCTTTGTTTACAGGTTTGTATGTATGTTTAGGCGTGCTTTCTTTCCAGTAGGATTGCTGTTGTTTTGGCAGTGAGTTCATATCCCAACTGTAGGGTAGGAGACACAAAGGGCAACGATTTATTTAACAAATCTGGCGCAAATATTCAGGCGGAGCTTTGCTCTTGCTCCTGATGAGCAGTTAAAGCTTCTGAAAAGTTCCAAGGCTTCAAAGTAAAGGATTGTAGGCTATATTACTGTCGATAGTCTCATGGTATTGGTAGACTCTAGTAATCTAAAGGGAGGTAGCCATGACCAATCAATTTGCTATGCAGGATCCAGTGACTCAGTACCCGAAACTTACCATACCAAAGCAGCGGCAAGACGAACCAGGACTTGACGCCAAACTGCGACCCAAGGCAGATCATGGCGAAGACACATATGCAGGAAACGATAGGTTGAAGGGGCGCAAGGCGCTGATCACGGGTGCAGATTCAGGCATAGGTGCTGCTGTAGCCATTGCCTTTGCGCGTGAAGGCGCTGACATTGTACTGAATTATCTGCCTCCTGAAGAGGAAGATGCACAGGCGGTTATAAAACTAGTAGAGCAGGCCGGTCGCAAGGCCATCGCTTGTCCAGGTGATATTAGTGATACCGCGTTTTGTAAACGGCTTGTAGATTTCGCCCAAAAGGCTATGGGTGGTTTGGACATTCTGGTAAACAATGCGGGTAGGCAGCTTTACTGCAAAGATATTTTGGAGCTGACTGACCAGCAAATTGAATCAACATTTAGAACCAATATCATGGCTATGTTCTGGCTGGTAAAGGCGGCTCTGCCACATATGCCAAAAGGTGCGAGCATCATTAACACTACTTCGATTCAAGCCTATCAACCATCCGAGGATCTACTGGATTATGCCAGTACCAAAGCAGCAATTGCTAATTTTACCCACGGTCTAGGCAAGCAGCTCGCGCCTAAGGGCATACGAGTGAATGGTGTCGCTCCTGGTCCGGTTTGGACACCTCTTCAGCCCAGTTATGGGCAGCCTATGGAGAAGTTGGTCAAGTTTGGCGAGCAGAGTCCCATGGGACGTGCGGGACAGCCGGCCGAGCTTGCGCCGGCCTATGTATTCTTGGCCTCGCAAGAGTCAAGCTATGTTACAGGAGAAATCATTGGGGTTACAGGAGGACATCACTTACCATAATGTCCGACCAGTCCTGGGGTGATACTGTGCAGCGTGAGCCTGGGCTGCCTAAAGAAAGCCACTGCAGGTCTGGATGCTTGCTGCGGCAGTATTAGTACTCGTCTACGGCAAACGTGTCTTCTCTGTATGTAAAGCTTGTGCCTTCGGCTATCTCTAGCAGTTCGGGGACGCCCTGGTGAAGGGGACCTGTCTTGATTTCATCCAAAGTAAGCCAGAAGTTATCGCCTGTCAGACCGACCCCTTTCAGAGTTCCTTTGGGGTTAGAGGCTTGGGCAACAAAAAAATACTTGTCTTGTACTAGCTCGTCTTTGTAGGTATCCCGGTAGTGGGCAAGGCCACGAATGGTGATATCGCAGTCCAATCCAGTTTCTGCCAGCATGTTGCGTTTGGCTGCCATGGGCACGTCCTCGCCCAGCAGCACTTTGCCGCCAGGCTCGCCTATGTACCCCATGTAGGGCACCCGCGTACGCTTTTGTACTAGGTATTTGGTTTGGCCGTCTTCTGTTTTGCTCAGTACCACACGGACTGCTACGAATCCTTGGTCGATAAACTTATTGGTCTGGCTGTCCATCAGCACTGCTTGGCTGCGTCCCATAACAGATAATTTATAATGCCCGGCTTGGTCTTTTTCTACCAGGTTGTATTTTATGAGTCGCCGCAGGTGGTACGAAAACTGATCGCTCGATACGTCGGTGTCGTTGATCTCCGAAAACCGGAGCGTCTCATGCAAAAATAGCCGCCTGATGATGCCGGCCTGGATGTCGTTTATGTCTGTCTGATTTCTCACTACACCATATTTAAGCACATCTGTCTTCGATATCTAGTGAAGAGGCCTTCACTAGATATGGCTTAGATATATCAGTATGGTACCCCTTGGCGACATGTCGCTTTCACTAAATGCCAAAAAATTGGAGTGAAAGCATGAACGTAACCAAGCAACGAATCGCCTGTAAGGCGCTTATTGAGCATGGCGGAAAAATCCTTATTCTTAGAGAGGCACCTACTTATACAGAAGGTACTAACATTGGTCGGTACCATTTACCGGGTGGTAGGATCGAGATGGGCGAAAAGTTTTTGGTGGGCCTAAAGAGGGAAATATTGGAAGAAACCGGCCTGACAATCTCTGTAGGCAAACCGCTGTTTGTTGGCGAGTGGTTTCCTACGATCCACGGTGAAACCAACCAGATAGTGGCCATATTCTTTGCCTGCAAAGCCAGAACCACACAGGTAAAACTGAGTGCCGAGCATGACGAATATGTATGGATAAAACCCACTGACGTTACCGCTTATGACATCATGGGGCCAGAAGAACAGGTCATAGCCAGCTACCTAAAAGAAACTAGTGTGTAGAGTTAGAGCTTTAGCTCTGAATCTTACTGAGTGACCGCTGTATTTCCGCCAGAGTTTACTCTATGCTAAGGATAAATGAAAAAGAAGTATCTGGATTCTCTGCTCTGGATCGCTAAGCTACAGTGGCAGACCTCTCGGCTGTCCTTTGGCTGGAGTATTTTTGCCAGTGCTATAAATGGTCTGCGCCCTATTGCCCAAACCTTTGCCTTGGCAAAGCTATTGTCCAGTGTCAGTGCAGCGGCCTTGCAGCATGCAGACGCTCACCCAGTGTATGTCTGGCTAGCGGTCTTGCTTGCACTTGAAATTATTGGTCAGTTGGTCAGTGGCATAGACCGGCTAGCCAAGGCGCGGTTTCAGCAAAAAATGGATCTGGTTATTAACGAGCGGTTTTTCTTGAAGACATATGAACTCAGCCAGGAGCAATTTGATGACCAAGAATTTAATACCAAGCTGGATAGGGCACGAGACAGCCTGTCGCAGATGTGGCGGGCGTTGGACGAGATATTTTGGGCAGCCTCTGCGCTGATCGGATTTGTGGGGTCGGTTGCTGCCATCCTGGTGGCTGCGCCGTGGATAGGCATGATCATCATAGCAACCGTCATACCCGTTGCTTTGCTGCAGATGAAGCAAAACAAGTTGCGGGAGGCGGTGTATAAAAAGATCGAACCATATGATCGTATAGCTTACCGGAGCCGTTGGATGCTCATCGACCCGGCCTTTATGCCCGAAATACGACTGATGAACGCCTTTAAAAAGATGATTGCCTCATGGCGGACACACCTCAAAAAATCCCAAGACATGATGTATGCCAGTGACAAACGGCTGGTAAAACTCGATATGGGAGCAGAAGCGGTGCAGCCCCTGGTAAGCTTTGGCGCCAGCATTTATTTCTTTAGATTATTGCTTGCCGGTTCGATTGGCCTGGACCGGTTTATCTTCTTGCGCGGCATGCTAGAGCAGGCCAGTAGCGGCGCAACGCAAATGGCCAGTTCGGTGCAGCGGCTGCACGAGCTGTCCATTGGTCTGCAAAATTTCAGCGAAGTGTATGACACGCCTCCGGCTATTCCGAATGGGCACATAAAGATCCAGCGTCCGCTGACCATCGAGTTTAAGAACGTCAGTTTTGCCTATCCAGGCACTAAGCAGCCGGTGCTGGATGATGTCTCGTTCCTGATGGTGCCTGGCAGCAAGCTGGCACTTGTTGGTGAAAACGGTGCCGGCAAGACGACGCTTATAAAGTTGCTCTTGCGGCAGTACTTGCCCACTGCAGGCACCATAACAATTAATGGCACAGATATTCGTGATATCGAACAAGAAAGCTACTACCAGACCATCAGTAACCTCAGCCAAGAGTTCTTGATTGTGCAGCACTTGTCCATTAAAGATAACTTGGTTATGGGACTTACCACTGAACCGCCCGACGAAGAGATATACAAGACAACTGACCTGGTGGATGCTACGGGATTTGTGCAGAAGCTACCCAATAAGCTGAAGACTCGGCTGGATTCGTCATTCGACGACGGTACTAATTTATCAGGTGGACAAAAACAACGACTTGGAGTGGCTCGAGCCTTGCTGCGCCACGGCGATATTATGATTCTGGACGAGCCCACTAGCGCCATCGATGCCAAAGCCGAGTATGCCATCTTTAACAATATCTATAAGTCGCACGCAGGCAAGACCACTCTGATTGTCAGCCACCGTTTCAGCACAGTCCGCAAGGCTGACAAAATTATTGTCATGGAGAAGGGCAAGATTACCGAATATGGATCGCATGAAGAATTGCTGAAATACGGTGGGCTTTACAAAGAAATGTTCGAGGCCCAAGCTGAGGGTTATAAGTAGGCATCACCTGGCTTGTCGTCGCTTGACGTATATCACGGTTAGTGAGTAAATAGTACTGTAGTAGGTTCAGCGGGAAGAGCTTCTGGCTCTTCCGTCCAATGCGGTTGCTACATAAAGATATCTAATCTAGGAGTCTTTATGTGCAGCTTTTTTTGTACCATAGAACCCATCCCAAAACCCACTTTCGCATTTGAAAAGGGGTTTTGGGATGGGTTCTGGGCTCCGGCAAGGAGTACGGCATGAGAAAACAAATAGAAGAGGGGCCAAACCCAGCCATCTGCCAAAAGTGGGAAGAAACGGAGAGAGGGTGGGGCGAGCGCCCCGACGGGTTTTCGCTGCACCTTTCACTGGATGGCCTGAGGCGGTATATCAAAGCGTACTGGGACCGCATGCCAGACCAGGCGCCGAGCGAGTACTCACGGCCCAACGGCACGCCCTATTCTGTGGGAGTGAGTGACGAGGTTGCTGCCCAGATAGAGGCCAGCAACGACGGCCTGCGGTTCTATGAAAGCCACGACTATCCAGGCTCTGGCGGCATAGATGGCTGGATGCGAAAAAACTCTGAAGATTAGTTGGTAGCCATAGATCCTGTTGCGGTTAATAAAGTTGGAGAGTGAGTAGGGATTCGGTTATCCAGGCAATAGCCCGGCGAATCCCTACTCACTCCGTGATCAGATCAGTGCGACTCGCACGCGAGTCTGACCTGCATACCTACATGTGGTACCAATTCCAGTCGCCTACCCCGGAGTCCCAGATTTCGGTCTGTCCCTGCGGACCACTTGCCGAACCGTAGAACGCCCATAGTCGCGTACGACTGCTGGGATAATTGTAGAAAGCGCCGATGTCGTCGTACTGGCCACCGTCGAAGTTGCCAGTGACGTACTTGGCGTTGGAGCTGAGCCAGTTGCCCACACCAGAGTCCCAAGCTGGGGTCTGGCTCATCGAGCTGGAAGCCGAACCATAGAACACCCACAACCGGGTTCGGTTGCTGGCGTACTGGAAGAAAGCCCCGACGTCGTCATAGCTGTCACCGTCGAAGTTGCCGGCCACCAACGTGGTGTTGCCAAGTGCCCAGTTGCCTGCGCCCGAGTCCCAGGCAGTGACAGGGTCGTTCAGGCCATCCACGGCATTGCCGTAGAAAAGACGGATACGAGTGAGGCTATTGCCGTAGTCGTACATGGCAACCACATCGTCATAGCTGTCACCGTCGAAATTGCCACTCACCAGCTTTGTGTTGGCGAGAATCCAGTTTCCGGCACCCGAACTCCACGCGTGCGACTGACTACTCAGACCATTGTTACCAGCGAACAGCCAAGCCTGTGTCAGGTTGCCGCCGTACTGGTAGAATGCCATGAGGTCGTCATGATCGTCGCCATCGAAGTTGCCGGCCACCAGCTTGGTCTTGCTCAGAGCCCAGTTGCCTGCGCCCGAACCCCACGTGATGACCGGAGCATCAACCTCGCCGTTGACGTTGCCGTAAAAGACGAGGATCTGCGTCAGGTTGCCGCCGTAGTCGTACATGGCAGCGATGTCGTCGCGGTCGTCGTTGTTGAAGTCACCCGCTACATACTGTGCTCTGTCGGCGTTCCAGTTTCCGGGCCCGGAGTCCCAGATGTCAACGGGATCCTGCGGACCACTTGCCGAACCATAGAACACCCACAGCATGGAACGGCTGTTGGCATAGCTGTAAAAGGCGCCGATATCGTCCCATCCATCGTTGTTGAAGTCGCCGACCGCGGTGTGCTGGGTCTCGACTGCCGGCGGCGTGGACGGAGGATCTTCGATGCCTGGCTGAGCGCCGCTGCACTCCTGCTGTGCCGCGGTCCCATTGGCTCCCAGAAGGCCAATATCTGTGCCTAAACTCAGCGTCATGCCGGCCTTGTGGCTGGTATTGCTGTGGTTGTAGTAGCACGAGTAGCCGGTGCTCGGGCTGATGTTCTTGACACCAATATGAGCATGCGGCCAAGAGTTTTGTGCATTAAAGTGGCACTCAATGTCCACCTTGCCAATGATCTGATTCCCGCTCATGGCAGTGTTGAGCGCAGCCTGGCTGCTCACTTCGTTCTTCAGATGATCGAAGTACACTTGGCCAACCCATGTCGAGTCAACCTTGATGTTGATCACGAGCCGGTGCCCGCATCCACCATCCGGGAACGACACATACTGGTAGGTCAGTCCGCCAGTGGCGTTGCTAAACTTCAGCCGGACATCGGTGCCGTCAGGCGCATAGACGTCTGTAGCCCAGTGGTAGCCGTAGGGCTCGTGGCATGACGGATGAGCCGTCTGTGTGTCCCCCGGCCCACACAAGGCGTTGGTTGGCGCGTCGTAGGCCCACTGGCCCTCGAATGGCATGCCGATCTGCACGCTTTCGCCATTGGCCGCCGCAGCTGGCTGCTGGGTCGAGACCACCCCGGCCGTGGTGAGGCCAAGGGTGCCCGCCAGAAAAGCCAGGATCACCAAGAGATGTCGAGAACGTGCTGTTCTCGACCGAACTGTTATCAGCGACAACAAGATCACCTCTTTCAAGGTTTTGGTAGTTTGTAGGTATGAAGTACAAGTGGCCGCTACTTAGGGTTCGCGGTCAAGCAACGCTGCTAGATGATTTCCACTTAGGGGGTATTTTAAAGGCATAAACCACTCTTTTACAAATAGAAGAGAGGGTGGTGGCTTGGGGGTGACTCCCATCACGCCCTCCCATCTAGTACATCGAGTGATTCGGCTACCGTAACTACTTTGCTATAGTTGTTCCATAAAGGAATTACTATGCCAAACCCAATTGACTGGAATCAGATAGAAGCAAACCTGCACACCATGACCCATGCAACTGGTGGCTTTAGCCAGGCTCAAAGAGGGTTGGTAGGCCTTCCAGGTGGCGGTCAAGTGTTTGTCAAAATTGGGACCGAGGAAAACTCTAAGGCCTGGGCCAAAAAAGAAGTAGCAGTTTATCGTTACTTGCAGGACCAGTCCTACACTGCTATCCCAGCACTTTTAGCTGCAAGCCCTGACCAAACAGCCTTTTCGCTGGAGGCTCTGAAGCCAGAAGATGGCTGGGACTGGTCAGAGACGTGGACGGCCGAGCGACTGGCCGCAACCCTACAAGCCATGGATGATCTAGCCGCGCTGCAGCCCAAGCATGAAGACTGGATGTCTCTGGGCCAGGTAGCTCTAGACGAAGGCCGCGATGGGTGGGGTCCGTTGGCACAATCAACCGAACTACAGCAGGAGTTGCGGGAAAAGCTGAAGACGGCAGGGCAGTCCCAGATTGCCGAGGCCCTCGACTTTACAGCCCAGGCTGAGCGCACTGCATCCTTTGTTTTTAGGACTGACACACTTGTTCATTACGACGTGAGGGCTGATAACTGTGCCTGGAACCCGGTCCAGAAACAAGTCAAACTAGTGGACTGGAACTGGACTCAACTGGGTGATACGCGTGTAGATAGTTCTGCCATGTTGGCTCACGTACAGCGGACAGGGCTGGATGTGTACCCGCTCTATGCAGACAGGCTAGACGCAGATGCCCTGCACTGGCTGGCTGGTTTTTGGCTGCGGGCAGCAATTACACCCATATGGCCCGACGGCCCCGCGCACCTGCGCGACATGCAGCTGCAAGTTGGTATCACGGCACTTGGGCTAGCACATAGCATAGAGTAGTAACGTCCCAAAGGGGTTAATGGAAAAGTTATCCACTGGTCTTTCGGGGTGTCTGTACGGCAGGGTGATATACTTTAAGACAACTAATATAAGGAAACAAAAACAAAATGATGGGCATACATAAAAATGAGCGTGGTTCGCACGTAGTAGCTCTTGTGCTGCTCGTAGTAGTCATTGGGGCGGTGGGGTTTGCGGGTTATCGGGTCATGAATAAAGACAAGAACAAGCCAGATACCAACAGTGCTCAGTTTGCCGGCGATGCCGTAACGCGTGGCAAATACTTGTCACACGATCAGTGCGAAGGCGAAGGCAGTAAAAAGCTCGGGTCTGCGCCCATGAAGATGGCCGACGTCAGTACCATTTTGCCCTACGGCCTGATGGTGGGCGGACACGTGACACCCGTTGATCACCAATATTACTATGGCAAAAATCAAAAAGCTGCCGCCAATACCTATGACGTCATGGCACCCGGCGACGGCACATTGGTAAATGTCGAAGTACGCCCTAAGGCTACGGGCCCGGCAGATGTCCGCGGTGTCATTAGCTATTCGTGTACTTTCTTTAGCTACTTTGACCTAACTAATTCTCTCAGCCCAGAGATTGCTAACAGCATGCCAGCAGGCTGGGAAACAAAGAACGGTCCGCAGAAGATCAAGATTGCGGTCAAAGAAGGCCAGGTGATTGCCAAGGTTGGCGGCCAATCTTTGGACTTTGCCGTATGGGACACCACTAAAAACCTCAAGGGATTGCTAGTGCCTGCAGCCTACAACAACTACGAACCATGGAAGATCAATACTGCCCAGCCACTGGACTACTACACAGACGCCGTAAAGAACGAGGTGCTTCCTTACTATGTCCGCAAGGCAGAACCACGTGACGGCCGGCTAGACTATGATGTCGATGGTAAGGCAGTTGGTAGCTGGTTCAAGCAGGGAACCAACGGTTACATTGGTGCATTCAAAGAGGCAGAGTTTAACTCTATGTCTTACGCTGACGGACACTTGTCACTTGCCCCCGATTACCTCGACCCAAGTGGCTGGGTGTTCTCTACGGGTGCCGTTAGCCATGGCAGCCAGTACACCATCAAATCACCGTCGGTTGCACCAGACAAATTGGACGAAAAAAGCGGTGTCGTCAAGTACGAGCTAGCACCACTAGAGCACAACGATCAAACAGGCTCTAGGTGGATGGGTACCAGCGTGCCGGCCAGCGTAAAGCTGAGCACCACTGGCCAAACCATGGGCACCGTGCTTGTAGAGCTAAAGGGCAAGCGTGAACTAAAAGTAGAGGTGTTCTTGGGCAAAAACCCAAGCCAGGTCAGCAGCTTTACCAGCGCAGCTATCACCTACGATCGTGGCGACAAGGCCACTACTATGATGGGTCCCGACCAAAGATAATCAGGCTAGCTAAGAAGTGTCCGAAGTTCGGGCACTTCTACTGGTATTGAGTCATGCTGCAATTCTTCGTCAGTGAAAATTCGAATGCCGGCGTTGGGCTGCAGTGCGTAGAGCGTGATATGAGCAGGCTGCGAGGGTAGGTCTATCTGAAACTTTTGCCGCAAGGTATCAAAGAAATCAGATAGCCCAGGCACCTCGGTCATAACAACCAGCGTTTTTTTGTGCTCGCGTTGCGCAAATCGAAATTCTGGCAGGAGTTTGTAGGCGGCCAGAGACTGATTGCCTACAAATTTCTTAAATTCATCCACAATTTCTTTTTCTACTCGTTGCTTATTTTTTAGGTCAATCAGTTGCGCTAATTTGTAGGCGCATACTAACGAGATATGGAATTCTGGTTTTCGCAAAAGCTCAAATCCTTGCACGGTAACCTGTTCGGGTAGTGTCCCTAAGCCCAGGTGCCACAAAATGATGAAGCCAAGCTCGTAGTTGTATTCTTTTGGTAGTTCGTTCATGAGCTAAGGATACCAGTTCTGATATGATGAGGTTATGAAAAATGCTGTTATTGTCGCTGATTATCTGGACCACGATGAATGAAAATTAAACGATGTCATAATATGAGATTAGGAATATGTCAACTTTTGCAGTATAATTTTAAGTAATCTATGTTGTCCAATTACCGCCTATTCAGCAGGGCTGCATAAAGAGTGCTAGAAGAGATAAGAAGGGAGGGAACATGTCGAAAGATAAGGGTCGTAAAGAGACCAAAAAACCTAAGAAAGCCAAAGAATAACCATGCCGACACTAAGAAGAAGAGTAGACTTTTTGAATTCCGAAGAAGGGCTAGAATCTAAGCGCGTACTCCGGCAAATGGATGCGGACACCGCTTATAATACGCAACCCACCTACTCCTCCAACACCAAGCTGTATCCCGACAACCTCATTCCATTTGTTGATAAACATATGGACTACTTGTGTAGCCATCCGGCCACTGACCCCCAGCATTATATCTCTAACTTGCGACTTATCTCACGGCTCAAGTAGTCTAGGCAATACTCGCCAAGCACTAGGCAGATCTGAGTAGTGCGATACCAATGACGCCGGCAAAAGTGATAACGACCCCAAGGTATTTACGCGCAGACAACCTTTCGCGTAAAAGCATGCGAGCAAACATGACAGTGAGGGCGCCGCTTGCGCCCGTTACAGGCGAGGCAATCGAGGCTGGAGCGTATGAAAAACTCAGCCACAAAAACCCGGTGCCTATAATGTTAAGCAGACCACCCAGCAAGGCGTTCTTATAGGTGGCAAATCTGCGGACGGTTCCTTGTATGGCATGCCTCACTGATTCTTTCTCGAGACGCAAGTATGCAATAGCAACTGGCACCTGGACAAAGCCCAGCATGAACAGCAGGCTAAAATCTCCGGATCGATTTATATAGCCCTTCGACAGAGTATCTGATAGGCCGATACAAACTGCGGCTACAAAAGGCCACACCACTTCTTTGCGCAGCCTTAGCTCATGCTTCTCTAGCTTGCTGGGCAGGCTGGCGATGATGCTCCCCACAATGGTGACAGCTACAAATATCATAAGCGGCTTCGAGAGTACCTCGTTATTAATAACTCTAGAGAACAGCACAGTATAGACCGGGTAGGTTGCCAGGACGGTTGCGGTAACGCCCAGCTCGCCGCGACTCAGCGCAAAAAAGACAATAGCTTCGGAGAGTATGGCAGAGATAAACGCAAACAAGATTGCTTGCTCTAGATTGATGTCTAGGGATACTCCCATAACAAGTGCAAGAGGCACCCACAGTAGCAACCCAAAAATAGCATCAAAGAAAAAGGCTACGGACGGTTTGAGCTCTTTATAACTCTTGCGCAGAGTTACCTGCGATAGGCCGATAAACAGGGCACACAGGAGCGCGAGAGTAATTCCGGTCATTTCCCCTAGTATACCTATGGCTTCGTGGTCGGCCTATTTTGGGGTATGCTGAAGATAGCCACTCTAACACAAAACGCTCCCATCTAGCCAGCGTCCGAGCGGCCAGAAACCTCCAATCCTCAGTCAACATATATCCGATATGCTTCCTTCGGCCTGAAGTTTTCTGGCTCACTCGGAGCATCTGGCTAAAAGGCAGGTTTTGTATTACGCTGGCTATGTATGAAACTTGTATCAAAACAGTCAGTTCTGGCTATGGCAATTTTAGTGGTGACGTTCTTTTTTGGGGTGATTTTTGTGTCGGTGCAGCAGGCGCTCCGGCTGGGCGCTAACGAACCGCAGGGCTCTATGGCCCAGGACGTGGCCAAAGAACTTAATTTGGGTCGTAAACCACAGGATCTGTTCAAGGATCAAGTAGATATTGGATCTAACATGGCGCCGTTTGTGATTGTGTACGACAAATACGGCAAGGTAGTGGCTGGCAGTGGTTACCTGGATGGCACTATCCCAGAAGTGCCCGTAGGTGTACTAGCGGCCGCCAAGGGTAACAAGGTCAACAAAGTTACTTGGCAACCAAACGAGAGAGTGCGTATAGCCTCGGTAAGCCGAGAGGCCGATAACTACTACGTCCTGGGCGGACGCTCACTGGCTGTGGTAGAGCGCAAGATCACTTCGTTTACTCGGTGGTTGATCGCTGCCTGGCTGCTCAGCCTGGCAGCAGCAGTCGGTATATATAGACTCAGCACCAAACCAGCTCAGAAAAAATCTAAGCCCACAATCACAGAATAATTTAAGGAGTAGCGCGTATGTTTGGGGCGATTATTGGAGCTGTTGTAGCAAGCCTGTCTTTTGCTTTTGCAGACAATGCCAACGGTATTGCGGTTCAGAAAAATTCGACATACAAAGTGGCGGTCTGGGCGGTGCTGTTTAGTAGTGTGCTGTTCTTTGTGCCCATGCTGCTGTTCTTTGGCCACGAAATAGAAAAACTGAACTTAGTAAACGTACTGCTTATTTTTGGTACAGGTATTTTGGTGGCGCTGGGGTATTTGTCTTTCCTGACAGGAATGAATAAAGGTAGCGTGACGCTGACTGGCGTTATTGGTGGGGCCTATCCGGCCATGACTACCCTCACGGCACTCCTGTTTTTTGGCGAGCGGCTATCGCTGGCTCAGGGCTTTGCTATTGCGATCATTCTGATAGGCATCGCCCTGTCCTCGCTGGAGGGCAACGCGCGATCACTCATCAGCGGCATTAGAGGCAGTGCCTTGGTGTACGCTCTGGGGGCTTTTTTCCTGTGGGGGGTTTACTTTGCGGTGGTCCGGATTCCGATAGAAAGAGTAGGCTGGTTTTTGCCCCAGTACGGGTCTAATATTATTGCCCTGCCACTGTATCTGTTCATTGCCTGGCGCATGGGCGAGAAGGCGGTGTTGAGCCGACCAAAACTGCCGGGGCTGATTGCTCTTATTAGCGTGTTGCAGATAGTTGGTGGGGTGGCCTTTAACTATGCTATTAGCAAGGGCGATACATCTATTGTGGCGCCCATTGCTGGCAGTTCGCCGGCGGTCTTCGTGGTCTTGGCGTATTTTATCTTCAAAGAAAAGATCAAGCCCATACAGATAGTAGGAATCGTAAGTGTCATTGTGGGCATAATCGGCTTGTCTATCCTGAGTAGCTAAGAGCAAGAATGGCTCTTCTATGACGGGAAGGTTTGCATCAGAAACAAATTTGTCGTAAGAATAGGTATGGCCTATACGGATTCACCCCAAGAAATGAAAAAAATCTCTTCAATAAAAGAAGAGTGCTTTGAGTTGTTGGAGCAATACCGATGTGGCCGGCGTGATCCTTATGTTACGTTTTTGCTATTAGAAGAAAAGAGAGTTGTTGGTGCTTACTTTGCTGGCGAGTTCGCCCTGGAGCTGGCCGGGACTGTGCCCATGCCAGAAGCTGAAGAGTGGGTGGACAAGGCAGAACACAAGCTCCAGCCGAGAAACTTCAACAAGCAATCAAGAGACCTGAATGTCTACTCTTCATTTGCAGCCCGAGCGGCTGTTCGCCGGGCGCAGCTGCCGCTGCATAGACATATGCTGACCACCCAGACACTGCCGCCTTTGGATTTGGTCGAGGAAACCTATATGCGAACCCTGGAAGACTCCAAGCAGGTAACAGAAGTGTTACGGGCAAAAGTGGGGAGTGCTCCAGAGATAGGCAGACAGGCGTTGGTGGGGCTCTTAGGTGAAGTGAGTGTTTTGCTATTAGGGCAACGCGCTGCAAAAACAATAGGTACCCATGAGTGGTTTCCCTTGCAGTCAACCCTGTTCGAGGACAATGCAAACCGCTTCCAGGGCCCCGGTCATGGCTGGGACGTGTCCTTCTTTACGCATATGAGCGTAGAGGATCCAATTGACCTGGCTTATAAAGTGCAGGTAAAGACAAGAGACGGTCCTTATGGAGGGGAAAAGGACGAGCCTGGTATCGCTCGGCTGAATATTACCCCAGACTTGGTAGTGGACAAGCGCGAACAGCCTCATTTACTGGCAGCTGTTATTATCGAAGAATGTTACCTGGAAGCAACCTATCCCGAAGCGGCTGTCCAGCGCGTGATGCCCTCGCTCGGCAAGCGTACCGGAAGACTGCTGGACAAGATCGAGCAGTAACTGGTGCATCTGGCCACTTGGGCCGTCTAGTGTTGTTCTTTTTATGCTTACCTAGCTATATAGCGTTTTGGGTGGTAGGCTAGACATACAAGCTGTGAGAGGCTATGTAATAAACAAAAAACCTAAAAAACGTGGGGGTATTCCATGCGTAATCATAAATCTAAAATCATTGTCACGGGCGCCACGCTTGTAGTGGGTGTCGTTGCTGTCTTGGGCTTTACTTTCTTGGGTAAAGATAAGCCAAAAGACAACTCGCAGCAAACCACACAAACGACGCAGGACACTCAAAGCACGCCGGCTCCGCAGGCACCAGCGGCAGAAGTAAAAGAAATAAAATATGATGGTGTCGAGGGCAAGAACGCCCTAGAACTGTTGCGCCAGAGCCACAAGGTAGAGACCAAAGTCTACCAGGGTATGGGCGAGCTGGTGACCAGCATAGATGGCAAGCCTGCTGATTTTGACCACTTTTGGGCGCTGTATGTGAACGACCAGCAGTCGCAGGTCGGGGCTGACGCCTACATAACCAAGACTGCCGATAAGTTAGAGTGGAAGTTCGAGGAGATTAAGGACTAATGTTGGCACTGCTGTTGGTAGTGTTGGGGGCGGGTATGCGGCTGTTGCCGCACCTGCCCAACTTTACGCCTATTGCAGCTATTGCGTTGTTTGGCGGGGTATACCTAAAGCGCGAGTATGCACTGGCGCTGCCGCTGGCCGCATTGTTTTTGTCTGATTTTGCACTGGGGTTTGACTCGTGGCAGGGACGGCTCACCGTCTATGGGTCGTTTGTGCTGATTGGGTTATTGGGGCTGGTTATACGGCGCAAGAAAAATCTGGGCACAGTAGTGGCCGGCAGCCTGGGCGGCTCGCTCGTGTTCTATCTTATTACCAACTTTGCTTATTTCTACGCGCCTACCATGTACCCACATACCCTTGCGGGTGCCATGAGCTCTTACTATAACGCTCTGCCGTTTTTCAGAAACACACTCATGGGAGACTTGTTCTACACCGGCCTGCTATTTGGGGCCTACGAGCTAGTGCACCTGCTGGTCAAACAAAAGACCAGGGTACCAGTAGCGGCATAGGGTTTGGTCTATTCTGTGGGTATTAGCTGGGACGCCTCTAGGGCGTCGCGTGCAGCCTTGACGGCTGCGACAGCAGCCCGGAGTTGGCCGATTGCCTCTGGCGTCTCGACGTCTAAGAAGCGTAGTGGGCGCACCTCTAGTGTGTCGAGCTCGATCCGTGCCCATTTTCCTTGCTGGGCAGCTGCTGCTTCGGCCTGCTCTACCACCTCGCGCCCAGGAATATAGACGCCGCCAATAACCAGCGGCAGATTTCCTGCGTCATCTTGAACGGTGCGCAAGGCCAGCATCGAGTGGTTATCTGTCAGTTTGATAGAGCCAACAAGTTGCCCCTGGACTGACACGAGCGCCACATTCCCATGAGCACTAGGTTCGCTGGTGCTCTCCTCTAAAAGAGTTTTCCTATGCCCCCGGTCCATAACAGGGCAGTCGCCAGCAAAGTAATTAACATGTCGCACTTGTCGTATGGCATTTGAACGGTGTATTTCTTTATCTGGAATTTCGTCCCAAATTTCTAAGCTTTCGGGCGCATCTAGGCCAAGTTCTCCGAAAAGCGGTAGCCTTGCATCGGGTTCAACAAATGCGAGTAGTTGGCGCAATGTTTCGGGATCGTCAGATAGTGCGTGGCTGAGCTTGCTGCTATAGAGTGCTATATCCTGTGCTCCTCCGGCCTCAAATGAGATTTGAGTGGTCCGGAGTAAAATCTCGGCGCGGGCCTGGACTGATACAGTGTCTTGCCAGGTATCCATCCACCGTAACGTTGATTGTGTCAGCTCCCAGCCTTCGGGTACTTGTATGACATCCAACAACCACTCTTCGGTATTGAATTCATAGGGCGCAACGTGTGGCAAAAAGCCAGCAATAGCCAGCGCTTCGTACGGCGCAATAGTGCGGGTTTGATCTCTGCTGTCTTGCAGTCCAGCCCCGTTCGGTACGTCAGCTACTCTTGTAATAAGCTCTGCCTGCGAATGTGCTGAATGGGCGAAAGAGGCAGCTGCCTGAATATGCAGTCCGACAAGCTCCACTGCTTCTTCGTAAGTGAACTCGTCCTGCAGCAACACCTCTACTGCGGTGTCGGCGGTTTGCTCGAGCTCTGGTGTATGAGGAATCGATATTTCGTGATAGAAAATAGGACTATCCAAAGAGCCGGGGCGCCTTCGTGAGCCACCTCGTTGGTAATCCGCTAAGTCAACCTCGATCATAAATATATTATAACATCTTAATATAAAAAAGCTAGGACGACATCTTGCCCAAAGCTAGAAGATAACTTTTGGTTGTTAGTAGGTGAGGAACCCTTCTCTACTGGCGTGTTTTTGGCTATGAGTTGTGAAATAAAGGGTGAATGTGAAGGAGTGAAAATAGAGGCCGGGGTCGTTTAGTGGTGCTGCACGGGCAGGTGACGCCAATGAGGCATCTACGCTGCCCGCGGCAGGCACTAGGTGACGGCTAGCAGGCTATCGGCCGGCACGGTTGCTGCACCGCAGCTCTCGCAGGCATGGAGCTTGAGGAGCAGTCTGCTCACAAGATCCAGGAACTGCTGGCGGCGGGGCGAGTCACTCGAGCCGTGGGCGACGGTGTTGGCATCGCTGCCACCCATGAAGGTGATCTCGATCGTCTTGGGGCTGACCTGGCGGATGTTGCCGTAGCGGTGCGTACCCACCGTCTGCAGCTCACCGAGCCATCTGTGGGCTTCGGTCTTGACGCAGCGCTCGATGGGAGCGGTGGGCAGGCAGGCCTCGATGGCTTTGTACAGCGGCATGCTCACGGGCTGATCGAACGTCATGGTGACGCCCCATACCCGGTTGTCGTTGCAGTAACTGCTGTTGTGCTGCGGTGGCCAGGTGTGGTCGACGTCTCCGCGTACCCAGGTATCAATGGTGTAGTCCAACGGTACTCCTAGGGTCTCGGCCTCTATTAAAGCTGCTCAGAACAGAGCAACTTACTTTAACATATATTATAGCATTTAGCAATAATATTCATTGACTTAATGCATGCATGATATTATATTTTCACTTATGAATCGTTTATCTTATCGATCACTCTCCGGGTGCAAAGCGCCCTATTATGACACCGTATACCGGTGGTATTGATACCTCGTTGCCAAAATATACAATCCTTAGACACTACTTGCCGCCTGATTGTATAGGCACTGACACAGGCACATTCAAAAATACTAGAGGAGTTTTAGAAAGATGAGTAACCGCATTGAGACGGTGGGTTTCGTTGGCTTTGGCGCCATGGGACAGTTCATGGCTGACAAAATGTTTGAGGGGTGTGAGGTCGTAGCCCATGACCCCAGCATCTCAGAAAAAAGGGTAGGGCAAGTGGCTTTGGTAGACTTTGACACAGCACTGGCCAACGATGCTGTGGTGCTGGCGGTGCCAGCTGCTGTTCTGCACGAGGTAGCAGACGGCATACTTCGTAGTCCACAATCTGGAGTAGATGAAGCGCTGTTGGTAGATATCTGCTCTGTCAAAAAGTACCCAACACAGGTCTTTGGCAGATTTTTACCCAGTCACGATGACTTACTTTTGTGCCATCCACTGTTTGGGCCAGAAAGTGCCAAGGAAACGCTGGAAGGGCACAAGGTGATCGTCACGGGATCCGCTGGTGAACGGGCTACCGAGTTGGTGGAAGGGTTCCGTGATCGTGGACTGACTATTGTTGAAATGACCGCCGATGAACACGACCGGCACATGGCGGCAACGCTGGCCATGCCTTTTATCCTGGGCCGGCTCGCGAATCAACTGGGGCTGGATAGTTCCGCTGATTTACAGACTCCGTCCAGTCAAGCTGTCGGGCATCTGCGAAAGCTGGACGATGTTCAGAGCGAAGAACTCTTCCGGACCGCCACAGAATTTAACCCGTATGCTTCTGAAATACTGGAAAGGCTTGAAGAGGGCGTAGCCGCACTCCGCCAAGGTCAAGCCAGCGGTATGGCTGCCCAGCTAATAGCAGAAACAGAGAGAATCCTGGCATTGTAACTCTTGCAGAAAAATACCTTTGCTATACTGCTGATATACAGAGCCTAACGAATCAGGAGCCATAGTCATGAAGGTAAGTGTTGACGAGCTACAATCCAAAGTATTGGCAGGCGTAAAGAAACTGGGATATGAGGGCGGAGATGCCCAAACTATTGCAGAAGTGCTTCTGTATGCGCAGCTGCGTGGTAACAATCAAGGTATCACCAAGATTGCTACGGGCGGCGTTCCAAATGTTGCAGATATCAAACCATACCAAGTAGTGACCAAGAATAAGTGTGCTGCACTAATATCTGGTGGTCACGGAATGGTAGCAACCGGCAATGCGGTGAAGCTGGCAACTGAGCTTGCTAACGAGCATGGTGTGGGTATTGTGGGGTCTAATCACGTCTTTTCTTCGTCTGGGGCTATTGGCTACTTTGCCCGAAAGATTGCAGACGCAGGGTATATCGGACTTGTCTGCGTGGGCACCATTCCGTTTGTAGCACCAACTGGATCTGCCGAACCAAAGCTGGGTACCAACCCGCTTAGTTATGCTTTTCCAACCAGCAGTGGGTCGGTTGTTTTTGATACTGCCACGGCCGCAATGGCCTATTTTGGTGTGGTCGAGGCCAAGCTGAACGGGGAGGTCTTGCCAGAAGGCGTCGCTTTTGATTCGGATGGCAACCCTACCACCGATGCCGCCAAAGCCCTGGATGGTTCGGTAACTACCTTTGCTCGGCATAAAGGCTTTGGTCTATCGCTCTTGGTGCAACTGCTGGGCGGTCCATTTGTGGCAGCCGGTTTCGCGGGCCTGCACGCTGATAATGGTTCTGGTACTTTTGTGCTAGCTATTGATCCAGGTTTGCTGGTGGGCACAGATGCTTTTGCAAAGACAGCCGATGAATTGACTCAAGAGATCTTGGCCGCCAAGCCTCTGCCAGGCCAAGAGGTTCAGCTGCCGGGTGCTCGTGGTGACCAGCTGACCCAGCAGGCCAAGGACAGCGGCCAGATCGAGATAGCTGACGCCATTTGGGCCGAGCTGACAGCCTTCGTCGAGAAATAGACGACTCCTAAATATTGGGTAATTCAGCATTTTTTGTGGTATTACTAGTTTGCTGCATTTGTGGCAACATACCTTAAAAAGCAGACACCGACAACGAGAGGAAAGTCCTAAGTGCTCGTCGCTATCGTTATCGCCATCATGGTTTTGGCGGCCTGTGTGACCTTGCATGAGCTGGGGCACTTCCTGGCCGCGAAAGCGGTGGGGGTTCATCCATCATGTTTCTCACTCGGCTTCGGCCCCAAGCTGTGGTCTACGACTCGTAACAACACCGAGTGGAGGATCTCGGCACTACCCTTCGGCGCCTATGTGAGGTTGCCGGATGACATCGAAGAGGATCTGTCACTGCCTCGGCAATCAGTCGTGTACGCGGCCGGTCCCTTTGCCAACTATCTGGCTGCGGTCCTGGCGCTCGTCTGCCTGACGGTCTTCGGACCGAACACCAGTGAGCGGACTGTTGCGGACGGTTTCATTTTTCCGGCAGTGGCTATGGTCGAGACGCTCAAGTCCATCCCGGCGGGAATCGACTCTGGCGGCAGGGATTTCGAGGGCCCGGTAGGCATCGTCAAGGTTGGCGGGGGAATGGTCGACAATGGTGAGGTGCTCACTGACGCCGAACATCCCGAGCCGCCGACGCCGTGGATCCGAGTATTCGTCCTGTTCGCCGTCCTGAACGTCGCCCTCATGGTGACCAACCTGATGCCGATCCCGGTATTTGACGGCGGGCGTATGCTGCTGGCCGGCATCAGCGGCTTTGGCACGCTACTACTCCGGCGCTCTTGGCGCATACCTGAGGCAGCACAGACAGCTGTCCTGGTGGTGACCACCATCCCACTCTTCGGCCTCGTTCTCCTGATCACCTTCCACGACATCTTTCAGTGAGCCACCACGTCCGGCAGGAGCGATCCGCTACGATCCCCTGCCGGACGGCTCACTTTTTAGAAAGTCCGGTGTCTGCTCATTTATTATCGACCTTGGTTAACACGTAAAGCGTCTGTAAACTAACGGTATGATTCAAACTATCCTTGTTGTTGGAGCCGGAGTGTCGGGGCTATCTTCGGGCATCTTACTTTTGAAGGCCGGCTACAAGGTGCAGATATGGGCCAAAGACTTACCGCCCAATACTACGTCGAACATTGCCGCTGCCTTTTGGTATCCGTACCTGTGCAGCCCTCAGGACAAAGCGACCGGGTGGGCGGGCCTTACACTGAAGTACCTAAAACGGCATGCACTGGATGATCCAAAGAGTGGCTGTCGGCTATGCACCGTTACAGAAATATTTGATGAAAAAGTTGCTGATCCATGGTGGGCTGACGCTGTGGAGTCATGGCGCCGTGCTGGCCCTGTTGATTTGCCGGAAGGGTACATTGATGGGTATCAAACCGAAGCAGTCCTCATGGATACTACCTATTACCTGAATTGGCTCATGGACCAGTTCAAAGAGCTTGGGGGCAGGATTGAGCAACGCGAAATAAAGCATATGGACGAGGCTCTGGCTGATCATCGGATGGTTGTTAACTGCTCTGGTCTAGGATCGCGTGAACTACTGGGCGACAAGCAACTGTTTCCGGTGAGGGGCCAGGTAGTAAAAATAAAGCCAAACGGGTTTGACCATGTATTGGCTGACGACGATGGGCCAAACAGTCTTGCAGTTATTATTCCGCGAATGCATGACACGGTTTTGGGTGGAACCAAGCAGGTGAATGATTGGAATTTAGAAGTGGACCCACAAGATACCCAGGACATTTTACAAAAGGCACGTGCCTTGTCGCCCGCCTTTGAGAGCGTTGAAGTTATCAGCGAAAGTGTTGGCCTGAGGCCAGCGCGTTCTGAAGTTCGCCTCGAAATTGAAAAAATGGGTGATAAGGCAGTAGTACACAATTACGGTCATGGAGGTGCTGGTTTCACGCTATCGTGGGGCTGTGCTACTGACGTTGTTAGGCTGGTGGATGACTTGAGGGGGAGCTAGTACTACTCGTGGGGTAGAGAGCTATTCCAGTTTACAGGTTTATACCAATAGTGTATACTTTTGGTATGAGTAAGTACGCAGTGATCAATTTAAAGACTGACCCAGAGCTAAAGAAACTTGCTGCCAAGACAGCAGAAAAGTTGGGGGTTAGTGTGAGCGCGGTCCTAAATAACGAGCTACGTCGCTTTGCGACCGAGCAGAGTGTTACCTTTGACTTGCCCGAGGCGCCAAATGCCAAAACTGCCCAGGCATTGGCTGCTTCTAAGAAAGACATCGATGCGGGTGACTACCATAGATTCAAGGATAACAGCGCTGCACTTGATTTTCTACGTGATAAGCTTTCATGAAGATTTCCTACACTAAGAATTTTATAAAGCAATCCAAGAAGCTAAGCCCAACCATGCGCGCAAGACTACCACAAAGAGTTACTTTGTTTAGCGCCAATCCTCTCGATCCGCAGCTGCGAGACCATTCGCTGAGAGGGAGATATAAACAATACCGAAGCATTGATATAACCGGTGATTACCGAGCGCTTTATCTTCTGAAGGCCGACGAAGCTATTTTTGATATAGTTGGCACTCACTCGCAACTTTACGGATAATAGGAACATGAAGTTATTTGTTTGGGATTTTCATGGCGTTTTAGAAAAGGACAACGACAAGGCTGTCCTGGAAATTTCTAATGAAGTGCTACGGCAGGCAGGGCACGCCGAGCGATTTAGTGAGGAAGACAACCGGGCATTTTACGGCCTGAAATGGTTTCAGTATTTTGAAAGACTGTTGCCCGATTTAACCAACGAGCAGCACATGGCGCTGCAGGCAGCCTGCTTTGTCTTTGCCGAAGAAAATCTGCATATCTTGGCCAAGCATATAAAACCGAATGACCACGCGGTTGCGGTCCTGGAGTCGATACATGGGGCTGCTCATGACCAGATTATTTTGTCTAATACTCGGCCGCATGATCTGCTGTGGTTTGTGGACACAGTGGGCATTCAGCATCTTTTTCCAAAAGACAAAGTTGTTGGCGTGAACGCCCATCAAAAACACGGCACCAAAAAAGATGCCCTGGCCCAATACCTCAAAGGCAAGTCACTGGACGGCATCGTTATCATCGGTGATTCGCAGACTGACATCGACCTGCACCAAGTTGCCGGTGGCACGACCTACCACTATGTCCATCCGCACATAGCGACACCCAGTCCGGTTACGGCAGACCACTCTATCCGCGACTTGCGCCAAGTATTGCAAGAGTTGTAGAAAAGTGTTTACGCTTGCATAAGCAGAGGTGCTGGCAAATACTGGGGACAGGGTAATAAGGAGAGGGTAATGTTAAAGTTTAATGAACTACCACCAACTGCCGATACCACAGACGTGGATCCAGCAGTTATTCGGTGGCTGGCATATGACGTCCATGGTGACAGATGCCTTAATGGGGTGGCAGAAACTTGTGCGTCTATGGTGGTGGCGCAGACCGCTGATATGGATGAGATAACAGCCATTGGTGAAAAGATAGGACAGGCCATTGCGGACGCGCCAGCTTATGAGCAGCAGAGCGGAGACGCGTCGTGTTTTCCGCGAAGGTTTCAGGAGGTTGCGCAGGTACTTATAGATATGGCTGACGCCCGGGTATAGCCGTGGGCGCTATGTATTAGTGAATGCCTAGACTATAGTGAACGCAGTGCATAGATCCATCCGATCTCTTTTTACGAATAAAAAACTACTGGGCCTTCATGTGGTGGTTTTTTTGGTGGTGGTCTTGGGATTGTTTTTTGCCACAAAAAGTAGGGTGCCGCAGACACCTGTCTTGCCTGAACCTCCTCTGAAATCTCTGGCCGCGGCAAAGGGTATTCAGCTGGGCAACTTTGCTATGCCAAAGCTGCTGGGCGAAAAGCCGTATTCTGACATACTGACCTCGCAGTTTGACCTTGCCTTGATAGACAACCAACCCAACTGGCACTTTACGGATACTGATCTGCGGCCCACGCCTAGTACTTTTAACTTTAGCCGCGTGGACGAGGTTGTAGATTTTGCAGAAAAGCACGACATGTCTATTCAGGCACACCACTATGTATGGGGAGAAGAAAAATGGCTACCCGATTGGCTACTAAAAGGCAACTACAACAAAGCCCAGCTACTGGAGATTATTCGTAATCACATCATGACTATGGGGCAGCGATATAGCGGCAGGATCCAAGAGTGGACGGTGGTCAACGAGCCGTTTACCCGCGGCCAACACATGTACGGCTTGAATGATTGGTGGGCAGACAGTGTGGGTGATCTGAGCTACATTGACCAGTCCTTTATATGGGCCCGTCAGGCCGACCCGCATTCCAAGCTACTGTTAAACGACTTCAATAACGAAAGAATGAACGATACTTCGAACAGAATGTATGACTACACAAAAGCGGCGTTAGCGCGTGGTGTACCCATAGACGGTATAGGCATGCAGATGCACCTGGATGGTACGCATCCGCCCGTGAAGGACGAGGTAATATCTAACATGAAACGATTCGGTGACCTAGGCCTGAAAGTCTACGTGACCGAATTTGATGTAAACATGAATGACGTAAAGGCCGACCAAAAATCTAGAGATGACATACAGTCTGGCATCTACCATGAAATGATGCGTGCTTGTATTGAATCAAAAGTCTGCCCCAGCTTTGCCCTGCTGGGCATTACCGACAAAGAAACCTGGTATAACTATCTGCCTGGTACTCCAAATTCCAACCCCCTGCCTTTTGACGCAGACTACAAGCCCAAACCGGCTTTTTATAGCCTCAGAGCTGCCTTGGAGCAGCAGTAAACGAGCTACAAGTTTCATTGAATTTATAGGATTTTATGGTATTATCCGGCTGCTTTCGTGGGGTCACTCCGAAAGTGTTTTTTGACAAGTAGACTATGAACCCATTCCACATCTCCAATTCCGTCCCAAAATAGCCCATTCCGGCGCCAATTCGCCCTGGCTCACCAACCATACCTACGGGTATGCCTGGCAACCCAGAACGAATTGTCATCCGAAATGGATCAATCTTGGGATCGAAAGCGAGATATGGAATGGGCTCAGTGTGAGATATAGAGCAAGCCCGTATATTTTGTATGGGTTTGCTCTATATCTTGCATACTTCAGAGGAGATGCCGGCGGCATCGAGAGGACAACTATCGGACTACACTCTTAGGAGGAATACCCGTGATCGATCCCGATGGTCTGATGATGATCCATGTGGGTCGCACCACCAGTGCGCAACCCGTCATGGACAACCTCACCTGCATGATGGCCGCTGCCCTGCGGGCATCGCACCGTTCGGAGCGCGTCTGCCGAGGCGCCCACCGTTGCGCTTGTGGCGCCCGTAGCGACAACCACATCTACACGTTGCCCGACGGTTGCACCACCAACTCGTTGGCTGTGCACTATCTGGCATTCCATCGAGCCGACGTCCCGGCAGCCGAGCTGGCCAAGGTCCTTGCTCTGGGCTGTCCCACTGTGGAGCCCACTGCCAGCGAGCTGCAGGCTCCCAAGCCCCCCGAGCGGCCTGCTGCCGACCAGTATCAGATGCCAGGATCCAGGGTTCGGAGGACGAGATGGAGCTAGCTCTTGGCATTATCGGTGCAGTCCTGGCCATCGGTGCTGGTGGGTGGTTGATCTACCTGATCTGCCAAATTCCCAAGTTCCGTGCCTTCGAGACCAAGTCTCGCTATGACTTCGACCGACTGACCGCTCCCATGCGGCCGGACATCAATCGGCGGCAGCCACCACCCTCTCCTGAGGAGGGATGAGATGAGGCCGGGCGTGGAGATCCTTGCAACAAGAGGGTCTCCACGCCCGTCTCTCCCGTCCTTTGTCTACTTGTCATATTGCTTCTATGAATGTGCAGTCCTGCAAAGTTCATACTGACGAGCTGAAAACAGCGAAAAGCAACAGATAGATGCGGAGAGGTTCCAAGAGATTAGCTTGTAATGGTAAGTACATGTGACATAATCGCCGCATGTAGCGCATGCGCTGCTGGACCTTTCTACCAAGAGAGTTCTGATTGGATTGGTCTGTCTCTGTTGATCCACCAAGAAGGTGAGCATGATAGAACTGCAAATAGTTGCAGGCAGTGTGAGCGATGTGCCACGCATGAGAGATTCCGGGATGTTTAGCATTCTAGACGCGGTCATCGGGCATGAGTACTACGAGGTCAACGTCTGCTCGGCCCACCGCAACGCCGCTGAGCTGGCGGAATTCACCAGTGCGGGTGTGGCTGAGGGTGCTCGGGTGTACATCGGGGTTGCCGGCATGGCAGCTGCCTTGCCCGGTGCTCTGGCTGCTCATACCCGGATGGCTCGGCTGGTCATCGGTGTGCCGATGGACGAAGACGGCATCGACTCGTGCCTGTACATGCCACCTGGCGTGCCTGTGGCCACGGCTGGTGTTGGCAGGGTGGGCCTGAAGCAAGCAGCCATCATGGCCTGCCAGGTGCTGAGCATCGGCAACGATCTGCGTCTGCAGAAGCTTCTGGAGTATCTGGACTCCACGGCCAAGCCGGCCCAGTTCCGTATCGACATCAAGGAGTTCAAGGCATGACACAGACCGTGCTGGCAGAAGGCAAGACCAAGGTCATTCTGGACAACGGTCACGGCGAGGTGCTCATCCGTAGCAAGGACGACATCACCGCTGGTGATGGTGAGCGTCATGAGCTACTGACCGGCAAGGCCGCGTGCAGCACCCGGACCACCTGCAACGTCTTCGCGTTGCTGATGCTCAACGACATCCCTACCCACTATCGGGGTCATGTCGACGACGTGACCTTCCGGGCACGCCGGGTGCGTATGATCCAGCTGGAGCTGGTGGTGCGACGCATTGCCACCGGCAGCTACCTCAAGCGTCACCCTGACGTTCAGGCTGACACGCTTCTTGACGATCTGGTGTTCGAGATCTTCGAGAAGGACGACGCCAACCACGATCCGCTCATGGAGTTCGACTTCCAGCGAGAAACGGTGCGTCGTTATGATGCTAAGCTGCCCTTGGGCGAAGGCCTCATGAGCGAGACGCCACTGGCCGTGACGATTTACTCGGGCGTCAGCCCCACCTTGCTGGAGCGGCTGCAAGAAATCGCCATCCGGACCTTCCTGGTGCTCGAAGCGGCATGGGCGTCTGTCGGCGGCACGTTGTTCGACTTCAAGGTCGAGTGTGGCTACGACGCTGCAACTGGTCAGCTGTTGCTGGCAGACGTCATCGACAACGACTCGTGGCGGCTGCGCTTTGGCCAGCGGACCATGGACAAACAGTTGTTCCGCGACGGCGAGGCATCTCTGCCCGAGATCAAGCTCCGGTACGAGGAAGTTGCCGACCTGTCTGCGGAGCTCACGGACTCTGTCTACAGCGCTCCCGAAGGCACCTGAAGCAGCGGGTAGAACTTTCTGAAGGGTCACGTTGCCGAGAGCCTGTACCGATACGTTCGGACTCATGCAGGCTCTCGGCAACTACTTTATTACCACAAAAACTTGGCGTTTGCCGTGGTATAGTTTTCAAAATGAATCATGCAGACACACGGATCGCCATACTGGCGTCCGGAGACAGGGAATCAGGCCAGGGTGGCAGAGTACGGCAGATTGCGTTGCGCGGGACGCCCTGGAGGGCAAGGTGGCTTTTACCATAGGTGTGGTTATTTGCAATAACCCAGAGGGGACAGTTGGGGTCTATTCGCGGTTTGAGCAGATCAATCACGAATACGGCCTAGAAGGCGACGACCGCATAGACGTGGTGACTATTAATTCTGCCCTGTTCCCGGGCGGCCCTCAGCCGCGTGGTCAGACCGCAGAGGAATCGTCGGCCGTATGCCGGGAGCTGGACCGGCGATCGATCGACTTTGTGGCCATGTTGGGCTGGCTAAAAGTGATAACAACCGAATTTGAAGAGACCTGGGCGTGGCGTCCGGAGCATGCTGCCGATGGCACGGGATTCGATTATCGCTCGGGCTTGTATCATCCACGGGCGCGTATTGCCAATAACCATCCGGCCATTTTGCCCTTTACGGCTGATACCTATGGGCGGCACGCACATCAAAGGGTGTTGCAGGCAAACCGAGCGGGCCAACTCGATCAGACGGCTATGACCTGGCACTTGGTATCTGCCGAGGTAGACCAAGGGCCAATCATACGGGAGGTGCCTATAGATGTGCTGCCTACAGACACCGCCGACACTTTGGGCAGCCGGGTGCAAGAGGTAGAAAAAGACCTGACTGCTACGGTGCTGGAGCATCACCTAATGATGCGGGCTACCCACGTGCGGGCACGCACGGAAACACACAACTCACCTGCCAGTATTCAGCCGGCGCCCATTTGGCCCTGCACTGGTACAATATATCCATGACAAGACGCGTAGCTCTAGCTGCGGTGCACATGCTCTTTGGTGGGCTGGCCCTGGTGGCGATTGCTCGTCAGCTTATGATCCAGATCGATTCTGGCAGCAGTGTCGTTAACTTTTTTAGCTACTTTACGAATTTATCGAATATATTTGCAGCTATTGTCTTGTTACTGGGGGCCGTCTATTTGCTGACCAACCGAAAACCATCGGCTGCCTCTGATATCGTTCGTGGCACATCAGTGGTGTGTATGGTGCTGGTTGGCATCGTGTTTTCGGTATTGCTGCGTGACGTTGATCTGGGGCATCTGCTGCCGTGGGTTAATGCGGTAGTGCATTATGTTATGCCGGTAGTTATATTTGCCAGCTGGCTGTGGTGGCCGCCCCAGACCAAACTGACCACGCGCTCTATAAAGTATTGGATGATTTTCCCTCTTGCCTACCTGGGTTACATACTCATTCGCGGCGCACGTGTCGATTGGTATCCTTATCCCTTTCTGACACCAGAAAAAGTAGGTGGGTACTGGGGCGTGATGGGCTACAGCCTGGGAATCTTGGGCTTATTCCTGGTTAGCAGCTGGGGCCTGCTAGTGCTGGGCAATAAGCTGCGGCCCAAGCGACACTAGAGCTTGGGGTTCGCTCGTCACAGGGAGATATGGAGAAGCTCTTGGACAACGGCTTTGGCCCGGGAGTACAATACCAGTAATAAATAGGAGTCAGCGTTATGCAGGTGGACGTTAACATTTGGGCCGTTCTGTTGGCCATGGCCAGTAGTATGGCGGTGGGTAGCGTGTGGTACGCTCGGCCGGTCTTTGGCAATACGTGGATCAAGCTGGCTAAAGTTGATATGAAAAAGAATACCTCTGCGGCCAAGCCTATCATAGTTACCATGGTGGTCAGTCTGCTGACGGCCTATATTTTGGCGCATGTGATTTTCTTGTCACATCAGTTCTTTGGCAATTCTTTCTTGCAGGATTCTCTGACGACGGCTGTATGGATGTGGCTGGGCTTTACGGCTGCGCGGTTTATTACACATGATGCTTTCGAGGGTCGTCCAGCAGCGCTGACTATTCTGAACATCTCTCACGAACTGGTGACATTTCTTGTCATGGGCCTGATTGTTGGCCTCATGGGTGTGTAACAAACATTAAATAACTTCGCGTCATTAATTGACGTTGAAATTACTGCATACTACCATAGTGATAATGTTTAGTGTGCGGAAAAAGCCACGGCCTACGGCTAATAGTGTTCAGACCATCGGGGACCTTGTGAAGGTTACCCTGGTGGGTAGTCAGGATAAGGCGTTATCTATAAAAACGCTTGCTCAATTCAGGGAGGCGCTCAGGGCCGTGAAGACCAAGCACGACAAGGTCTTTGTCCTGGTGGATGTGACTGGCATGACGCCCAAAGATGTCACCACGTATTCTCGGGTGGCTATCAAAGAAGCTTTTTCGTATTCCTACGACGGGCTAGCTGCTGTTGGTCGTAGTCATTTACTGGAGGTGGCTATGTATTTGATCCGGGCAGGTCAAGCGACCAACCGGGCCAGATACTTTACCTCCGAGCGGAAAGCCTTTCGCTATCTGGGTAACCTGAAGCATCCCCACGAAACCCGTAACAAAGTTCCGCTTGTAGGTGCACTGTTTCTGGCTGCCATCAGTGTTGCGGGCCTCTACTCTTGGCAAACGGGGTACCTGACGTGGGGTCGTTGGGTTGAGCGTTTGCATGTAGTTAATCCTACAACGTGTATCGGGCTCTTGGTTCTGGCAGCCGCATTGTGGGCACTGTGGTCAGGCCATAAGCAAGTGCGGATAGCCTGTGCTTGGCTGTGTGTGGTATTGGGTGTGAGCGCTTTTGTGCCAAATCTTCACCTGCCTTTATTTGTCGGTAAGCTGGAAGCTCTGGGGCAATCGCTGCAGCCATCACATTCAACGGCAATCTGTTTTGTACTGGCTGCGATCAGCCTGCTTGTAGTTGATCTGAAGGGTCGTGACGTAAAATTATTGCGCTATGCACTGGGCGGGATAATCTTGGCAACGGCGCTGTTCAATGCCTTTGGTACCCTGTATGCACTTGGGCCATTGAGCCAAATTGGTCCGAGCTTCAAGATGTCCATGCCAGCGGCAGTTTCATTTGAGATTATGGGACTCTATCTGTTGTCTCTGGCCCGCTTCGGTGCTCGTGACAGTATTGCCGCCCATGTGAGTAGGGTGGGCTGGTTGATCATTGCACTCTTTATGCTGGTCCAAAGCTTTACGTTTGTCTATTGGGAGCAGAGTGTTGCCCGAAACAAGGCAGATAGTCAGAGCGCCTTTGTGGCCCGATCGGCTAGTGTGAGCGATACTATCGAGAACCGTATGCAGGCCTATGTCGATGCACTGTATGGATTCCGGGGTCTGTTTGCGGCCAGTGACGGGGTAGATATGGCAGAGTTCAATACTTACTACAACTCTATAGATTTGGCCGCAAAATATCCCGGCCTGCGAGCTGCTACCTTTATAAGTCGAGTCAAAACGCCGGATCTGCCAGCTCTGGTGGCACTGCGAAATGCCGACCAGAGCGCCAAGGCCGCCGGGTCACCGACATTCAAGATTAATCAGCCAGTGGCAAATGTACCAGTACACTACATCCTGACCTATGTTGCCAACAGTCCCACCAGTACCGGCATGGGCAATGACTTTACCAGCGATCCAGTTCGGTTTGCGGCATACGAGAAAGCAGTGAAGGATGGCGTGCCGACGGCCTCGAGCCCACTGACATTCAATGCCGCCACGCCTAGTGCTCAGACCAATCGCGGGTTCTTTATAACATCACCCATGTCCAGCAAGGCTTCGACGGAAAGAGTCGACGCAGATAAGTACGTGGGTCTGGTCAGCGCGGTATTTTACTATGACGAGTTCTTCAAAAACCTGTTCCGTGACGAATCAATCACCAGCGGACTTGAAGTCGTGGTAAGTGACACGGCATCAGGCGAGAAAGTATTCAGCCCGCAGACTGACAGCAATGGTGATCTGCGCAACACTGCGTTGATAAATATCGCGGATCGGACGTGGCGGGTCCAGACAACCGCGGCCACGGGCTTTGGGATCAAAGACGGCCAGAATATTTTGCCACGGACTATTTTATTTGCCGGACAGGCGTTCTCTGTACTCTTGCTTATTATCTTTGTCTTGCAACAACAAGCACGAAAGCGAGCGCTGCAACTGGCGGACGATATTACGGCTGACTTGCAGCATGAGCGCAACCGGGCTATTGCTCTGCAGCGCAAAGACGACGCTATCCTGTCTAGTATTGGCGATGCGGTCTTTGCGGTAGATAGCAAGAAGCGCATCACCCTCTTTAACCCAGTAGCGGCTGGGGTAAGCGGCTTCACAGAGGAAGAGGCTTTAGATAAGCCATTTGACACAATCTTGAAGTTTACCAATGCCAAAGACAAGAAGCGCAATGACAAATTTATCGACGAAGCACTGGACGGAAAGGTTACTGCCATGAAGGGCAACACAGTGCTGGCGCGCAAGGATGGTTCGTTTGTGCCAGTGGCTGACTCTGCGGCGCCCATTCGTGATTCCGAGGGTAAGATTATGGGTGTTATAGTAGTCTTCCGTGACATCACCAAAGAGCAAGAGTTAGACCGCGCCAAGTCCGAATTTGTGTCAGTGGCTTCACACCAGCTACGGACACCATTGTCGGCTATGAACTGGTACACCGAGATGCTGCTAAACGGTGACGCTGGAAAGCTAACAAAAGATCAGGCCACCTACCTACAAGAAATATATACGGGCAACAAGCGTATGGTAGAACTCGTTAACTCGCTGCTGGATACGTCGCGCTTGGACCTGGGCAAGCTGGCCAACAATCCAGAGGATGTCTCTGTGCCAGAGCTACTGGATAGCCTACATAAAGAGATGCAGCCTGCTATCGGCAAGAAGAGCCAGCAGTACAAGCAGCAAATCGAAAAAGGCATTGCCAGCCTGTACACTGACCCCAAACTTATCCGTATGATTGTTCAAAACCTTATGTCCAACGCGGTCAAATACACGCCAGACAAAGGTATTGTGTCGGTTACGGTGAAAAAGGATGATGCCAAGGTAGAGATTGCCGTAAATGACACTGGCTTTGGTATTCCGGCTGCCCAGCAAGACAAGATCTTTACCAAGATGTTTAGGGCCGACAATGTACTGGAAATGGAGGGTACCGGACTGGGCTTGTATATCGTGCGCGAAGCCGCCCGCAAGCTAGGCGGCGATGTGTCATTTACATCAGAAGAAGGCAAAGGTTCGACCTTTGTGGTCACCCTGCCCGCAAAGGGTGGGCAAAAGAAAGCGCGGTGAAGTATATAACAGGCGTGATACAATATTCGTAGTAACAAAGAGGGTAATTTAGCGTATGGCAGCTGCAAAGCATGTACTGATAGTTGAAGACGAAAAGCCATTGTCGCATGCACTCGAGCTGAAGCTACAGCACGAGGGCTTTGCCACCACCGTGGCACCAAATGGTCAGAAATGTTTGGAGCTTTTACGGGCAAACAAATATGACGTTGTATTGCTGGACATGATGATGCCAGTCATGGACGGCTTCCAGGTACTGCAAAAAGTCAAGGAAGAGGGAGTGACATTGCCGACCACTTTTGTGCTGTCGAATCTCAGCATGCGTGAGGACGAAGATCGTATTTTGGCATTGGGGGCCAAGAAGTTCTTTATCAAATCTGACACGCCGCTAGCGGTCATTGTCGAGGAAGTAAAAAAAGCCTAAGAGATACTTAAAAAAACGGGTGGGTTATGTATCCGAGCATTGAAAAACTTAAGAGCCTACTGCTCCAAGAAAACTATATTTCTGAAGCAGACAACAAAGCAGCCGAGGCGGCAGCACATGATAGCGGCAGCTATGTAGACTACCTCATTCGTGAGCAACTACTCAGCAAGGCTCTGCTGGGCCAAGCCATTGCCGAATCTTATAAACTCAGCTTTGCTGATCTGAACGTCAACCCCACCAGCAAAGAATTGGTACTGCGTCTGCCTCTCCAGATTGCCCAGGCCAACCGGGCGGTAGTGATTGGCGAGACTGACCAAGCTGTGCTGATTGCGACTGACCAACCGGCAGCACTCAATCCCAACGATATCCAGGCTGCCTTCAAGGGCAAGCAAGTGCAGGTGGCCTACACTTTGCCGGAATATATCACTCTGAGCTTTGGGTTGTATGAGCAGCCGCTCGAGACTCGCTTTTCGCAAATTATTCAGTCCAACCAGCGCGTGGCCCCCGAGATTGTAGACGAGATTATCAAGGATGCTGCCGGCTTTCGTGCCTCTGACATTCATTTTGAACCGCGGGTTGATGAAGTGGTGGTGCGTTTTCGGGTAGACGGCGACCTGCGTGTAGCTGGTAAGTTGCCCAAAGAGAATTACGAGAACGTGCTGAACCGAATCAAAGTAGAGAGTGGTATGCGCATAGATGAGCACCTGGCTGCTCAAGATGGTACCATCCAGCGGATGGGTGAGGGCTTTGTGACTGACCTGCGCGTGTCCTTGGTACCCACCGTACATGGCGAAAAGGTGGTTATGCGGGTGCTCAGTTCTTATGTACAAGACATCACCTTGGCCGACATTGGTCTGAGCGAAGCCCATCGCAAGATGGTAGAAGTCCACGCTGCCAAGCCATTTGGCATGATTCTGACTGTTGGGCCAACCGGCTCGGGCAAAACGACCACACTGTATTCTTTGCTGAAGTTTGTAGACAAACCCAATGTGAACATCACTACCATCGAAGACCCAGTGGAATACAAAATGTCCAGTGTTAATCAGATCCAAGTGCAAGAGCAGGGTGGTATGAGTTTTGCCCGCGGATTGCGGGCCATTGTGCGCCAGGATCCAGACATTATTCTGGTGGGAGAAATTCGTGACCAAGAGACAGCCGAGATATCGGTGAATGCCGCCCTGACCGGCCACCTGCTGCTGTCTACGTTTCATGCCAATGACGCCGCTACGGCTATTCCACGCCTGATAGATATGGGGATTGAACCCTTCCTGCTGGCCTCTACCCTAGAGGTTATTATTGCCCAACGGCTGGTCCGTCGCATCTGCCAAAAGTGTCGCTACAGTGTGCCGGCCAGCGAGAGCATGGTCCGCAGCAATGCTGTCGTGGCCAAGTACTTTGCGGCTAGCGACAACGTCTACGCCGGCAAGGGCTGTAACGTATGTAATGGGACTGGGTATACTGGTCGCATTTCTTTATTTGAGTTCATCGAGGTGACTGACGCTATGCAAGACCTGATTGTCAAATCACCATCTACACGTGACATCATTGCCCTGGCTCGCAAACAGGGCAATGCCTCGATGTTCGACGACGGCGTCCAAAAGGTAAAAAGTGGTATCACAACCATTAACGAATTACTGCGTGTGGTAGAGCCACCGTTGTCACGCTAGGAGCAACAGCGCGTGACTGAAGATAAAAAACAACCGCCCAAAGCCAAACACTATCACATCGCTGCCAAGGACCGCGGTTACTTTATTAACAACATAGCCCTACTGCTCAAGGCCAACGTGCCGATTCAGGAAGCACTAGGATCTTTGGCCGACACCAGCAAGTCCAAGAGCTTCAAGGCTGCGCTCAAACAAATGCAGAACGACGTAGATAATGGTCTGCCATTGTGGAAGAGTCTGGACCGTAGCGGCATGGTGTCGCGGGAATCTCTGGTGCTAGTGCGCTTGGGTGAAGCCTCTGGTGGCTTGGTAGACAACTTACTGAAGGCGTCCAAACAAGAAGACAAGCAACGCATCTTTCGGGCCCGCGTACGCTCTGCCATGCTATATCCGGTGCTGGTGCTATCGCTGACCACCGTGGCTGGGTTGGGCGTAGCTTGGTTCTTGCTGCCCCGGCTGGCAGTGACTTTTCGGCAGCTAGACGTGGAACTGCCGTTGATCTCGCGGATTCTACTGGGCACGGGTGAGTACCTAAAGGTCAATGGCTGGTGGGCCATACCACTGGCAGTGACGGTAGTCGTGCTGCTTGGGCTGATATTGTTTGTCTTCCCGCTAACCAAACAACTGGGGCAGCGGATGCTCTTCCGGGTGCCGGGCATTGGCGCTCTCATGCGCGAGATAGAAGTGGCCCGTTTTGGGTATCTGCTGGGAACACTGCTAGAAGCCGGTTTGTCGGTGACCGATGCTACAGAACTCATGCAAGGTGCGACACCCTTGCCGCACTACCGAAAGCTGTACAAGCATCTCAACCAGTCGTTCGAAGATGGCTACAGTTTTCGGGCTAGTTTGCCTGCTTATAAAAAAGCTGGTGATGTGCTGCCCCCTGCCGTGCAACAAATGTTGATTGCTGGCGAGCGCTCGGGCGCGCTGTCCGATACGCTCCTAAACATTGGCCAGATTTACGAGGACAAGACTGATATCTCTGCCAAAAACTTAGAGGTTGTTATGGAGCCGGCCTTGCTGGTCATCATAGGCAGTGCGGTACTGGTTTTGATGCTGGCGGTGTTGGTGCCTATTTATAGTTTGGTAGACAAGGTTCAGGGATGACTGGAGGCTCGAGTGCGTAAGTCGTGGGAGTCGGGTTTCACGCTAGTGGAACTGTTGCTGTCTATGGCCATGATAGGCATTGTTGCTGGCGCTTCTTTGCCGGTGTATTTCTCTTTTTATAATCGCAACGACGTGTCACTTACTACCGAGACCATTGCTTCTATGTTCCGGCGAGCGCAGAACTATGCTCGCAGTGTGCAGGGCGATAGCCAGTGGGGTGTGCACATTCAGGCAGGGTCTGCCACGCTCTTCAAGGGCGCTACCTATGCTGCCCGCGACACCGCGTACGACGAAACGGCCGTCATCAATACCAGTATCACGCCCACTGGCACTACTGATGTGCTGTTCGCCAAACTGTCCGGGGCGCCCGGCTCGACTGCTTCTGTTACCCTGACTGGTCAAGCAAATGAAACAAGGACAATCATCGTCAATGCCAAAGGTACCGTTAGTTACTAGACTAAATCAGAAGGGGTTCTCGTCTGTGGAGGCGTTGCTGGCGGCGGTTGTTTTTGGCCTGTTGGTGACAGCACTGGCGGGGGCAATCGTATACGGCCGAGGGTCGAGCGCCTCGGCTGGTGAGCGAGTGCGGGCCAACCAACTGGCAGAAGAGGGTGTAGAGGCGGCACGCAATATTCGCGACGCAGGCTACACCAACTTGGTGGATGGCACCTATGGCTTGGTCCAGGGCGGCAATGTTTGGACGCTGTCTGGCAACTCGGACACTAGTGGCATATTTACCAGGCAGGTAGTAGTGGCCAGTGCTGGTGCCAATCGCAAAAACATTACAGCTACCGTTAGCTGGCCGCAGGGAACAGCCACTGCTTCAACCAGTGTGGTTACGCGTCTGACCAACTGGTTTGCAATCACGCAGTCATGGGCCAATCTCGTGTTAGCCGGCAGCTACAATGCTGCGAGCACACAGGACGCTGTCAAGGTTGCAACTTCTGGCGACTATGCCTACGTGGTCCGCAACGATGCCGCACCGGACTTCATGGTAGTGAATATTTCTAACCCGGCAGCACCCACCCTCGCTGGGTCACTCAGTCTCAGCGGCGCTCCAACCAATGTGTTTGTCAGTGGCAACTATGCCTATGTGACTACCAGTGACGACGTTGCAGAGCTGCGTATCATAAATATTTCCAACCCAGCTGCCCCGGTTATTGCTGGCACCTATAACGCCACGGGGGCGGCCAATGGTCTCGGTGTGTATGTGGTAGGGAACACTGCATATTTATCTCGGGCAGCTAACGCAAGTAGCGACGAGTTCGTGCTGGTGAATGTGACCACGCCAGCCTCACCTACGCGCATTGGCGGCCTGGCCAATAACATCAGCATGTACGAGGTGTATGTGTCGGGCACGGTAGCTTATTTGGCAACGTTGTCTGACACGGCCGAGGTGCTGGTAGTCAATATTGCCACACCAGCCACACCCGTCCTGGGTACCAGCCTGAATCTCACCGGCACAACCGACGCCCTGACTATAGATGGCTTTGGCACCAATTTACTGGTAGGGCAAGGAACAACACTATACACGTTAAGTATCGCGGCACCATTGGTGCCCACCCAGCTCGGAACGGTTACGGCAAGTGGCACAATATATGACGTGGCAGACAACGGCTCCAGCCGCGCGTTTATTGGTACCAATGGTGCGCTCGCACCCTTCCAGACCGTTAACTTGAACACTATTGCTTCGCCTGTCATTGATAAGTCCTACGCTGCGACACTGCTCACTTTTTACGGTGTAGCCTACAATGCCACTAAAGACCGGGTAATTGCTGCTACTAATTCTGATACACAGGAGGTTATGGTCCTTGCGCCAAACTAGCCTATGAAACGAAACACTGCCGGCTATACCTTGATAGAGCTGCTCCTATATATAAGCATTGCCGGTATCTTGCTGCTGGCTGTGACGTCGTTCTTTCAGCTGACGCTGGACGCTCGGGCCAAATCGCAGACCATCATGGAGGTGGACGAGCAAGGCACGGCGCTCATGGAATATATTACCCAGACCGTACGCAACGCCGACAGCATCACTACGCCTGTCGCCGGGGCCACTGGCTCGTCGCTTACTATCGCAGTGCCAACTGCTGGCTTGAGCCCGACCATCTTTGACCTTACCGGCACCACTGCTCAGGTAAAGGAGGGCGTGGCTACGGCAGTGGCCCTGACCAACAACAAAGTACAGATTAGTTCACTGACTTTTAAGAATTTGACACGTGGTGGTACATTTGGCGCGGTACAAGTCAGCTTTACGGTGACTCGGGTGAATACCAGCGGGCTGAATGCCTATGACTATTCAAAAACATTTACGACTACGGTGGCCCTAAGATGACACGCCTGCAGCATGAATCGTCTGGCTTTATCGTTCTTCTGGCAGTCTTGATTGTGGGGGCAGTCAGCCTGGCTATGGCCACTCTCTTACTGACGCGTGGTATCGACACCCAAAAAGCTACGTTGTCCAACCAGCAATCTGTGCAGGCACGTGGTTTGGCTGGCGCTTGTGCCGAAGAAGGCCTGCAGCAAATCCGTGACAACACCAGCTATATTGGCACTAATAATCTGAACTTGGGCGCTGGAACTTGCACCTATACGGTGGCTAGTGCAGGCGCGTCAACTCGTACGGTTACGGTGTCTGCGGCAGTAGGGGCGGCCACGCGCAAGACCACGGCCTATGCTACAATAGGCACATCAACCATAAGCGTTACGGCTTGGCAAGATGTCCAATGAGGCACGTGTAAAGACTATGCATCAAAGGAGCTCTTAAAGTGAAACTTCATAAGAAACATTCAAGCGGCTTTACTTTGCTGGAACTGGTACTGGTGGTGGCTATCTTGGGAATTTTGGCAGCTATCGTGATCGCTGCTATTAACCCGGGTAAGCAGCTGGGTGACAGCCGCAATTCGCAGCGCACATCTGACGTCACTACTATCCTGAACGCTACTTACCAATACACCGTAGATAATAGCGGTGCCCTGCCTGCTAGTATTACTACCACGGCCACCGAAATTTGCGCTACTGGTGCTGCTAGCTGTACTGGCCTTGTTGACCTGACTGTGCTGACGGCCACCGAAAAGTATTTGACTGCTATTCCCAAAGATCCACAATGTGGTACCGGCACGGTTTGTGCCACTAATGGAACTGGCTACAGGATTGTAAAGACGGCCAACAATCGGGTTACCGTGAACGCTCCAGCGGCCGAGCAGAGCAAAACAATCTCGGTGACTAAGTAGTTCGAGACTTCTCGCTAAAGGAATCTATGGCAGCTATAACCGGCAGGGCTTTGTGGCCCAGGCTGGTCAGGTTATAGGTGACGCAGTTTTTCTCATCTGGGTCGACGATACGGCTAATCAAACCGGCTTCTTCTAGTTTTTTCAGTCGGTTAGTGAGCGTCACGGGGTTGCAGTTATCGACGGCTCGCTGCAGGTCACAAAAACGTACCTCGCCCTCGCCGAGGCGATTGATGATACGCAGTGTCCAGTAGTCTCCTAGTAATTTGATTGCTTCCACAACCTACACACCTCTCCTGCCTGCCATCCAGCAGGGCTGGCTACCCTGCAGGAGTTTTTGGCGCCCAGCACATTTTTCAGCTGTGATCCTCACATCACCGTACCATCTGTACGGCTTGTTCCGGTTCTCGCTGAAGAAATGCACTGGGCATCCAAATGTGTGGGTTGTGGCTTCCATAAAATACTTGCTATAAATTCTATAGTGCTATATATTTTATAGTATCACAGATTAAGCCAAAGTACAAGGAGCACCATACCTATGGCGCGAGATTACGCACGCCCTGTTTCAGATACAGAACTAAACACAGCCAAAGCGGCGCTGGAGAAAAACGGATTCAAGGTAGAGGTTGTTGACGATCTGGCAGCAGCCAAGCAAACAGTTCTGGCCCAGATACCACAAGGCGCAGATGTCTACACCGGTACCTCGGTAACACTGGATGAGGCAGGACTGACGAAAGAACTAGAAGAGTCAGGCCACTACGACTCTGCCCGCAAGCGCTTTATGCCACTGATACTAGATGGCAATAGGCTGGACGGTCGCCGAGTTGGCTCGGCGTCTGATTATGCCGTGGGCAGTGTGCATGCCATAACTCAGGACGGGCAGGTGCTTGTTGCGTCGTCTACGGGCAGCCAATTGCCCAATTATGTCTACGGAGCAAATCACGTCATCTGGGTAGTTGGTACCCAAAAGATTGTCAAAGATCTTAACGAGGCCATTGACCGTATAGAAACCCATGCTCTGCCCCTGGAGGACGTCCGGGCGCAGGCGGTTTATGGCGTTGGTTCGGCTATTAACCGGCTGCTTATTTACCGGAAAGAGCCCAGAGAACGCGTTACAATCATATTGATCAAGCAAGCCGTCGGCTATTAAAAAGGAGTCACTATGAAAGCAGCACAAATGACAGATTACGGTGACCCTTCGGTCATTGCTATTAACGAAGTAGACAAGCCTACAGTAGTTGAAGGCCAAGTGCTGGTAGAGGTACATGCTGCCAGCTTGAATCCGTGGGATACAAAAGTGCGTGAGGGCGCAGCCAAGAGCTTTATGCCCTTGGAATTTCCGGTGACTGCTGCTGGTGATATTGCTGGCGTGGTGGCTGCGGTGGGCGGTGGTGTATCGCATGTAAAAGTTGGCGATAAAGTCTACGGCAGCGCGGGTGTAAAAGCCGGCAGCGGCGCCCTGGCTGAGTTTGCGGTTGCCCCTGGCGGTCAGGTGGCCAAAGCCCCAGCCAATCAGGACTTTGAACAAGCTGCTGCACTGGTGCTGGTTGGGATTGCAGCAGTGCAAGGCCTGACCCAGCATATTGGCCTGAAATCTGGCCAGAAGATTCTAATCCACGGCGGTGCCGGCGGTATCGGTAGTATTGCCATACAGATTGCTAAGCACTTGGGTGCTATAGTGGCTACCACTGCCTCGGCTGACAGCTTTGACTTTGTGAAAGAGCTGGGTGCCGACGAAGTGATTGATTATAAAACCCAGCAGTTCCAAGAGATTATTCGTGACTACGATGCGGTGTTCGACATGGCAGGTGGGGATGTGGTGGATAAGTCAATTAGCGTACTGAAGCCCGGTGGTATTTTGGTGTCCATGACCACTGCCGCCAACGAAGAGAAGGTTGCTCAGCAGGGCATTGTTGCACTGGTTGAGCAAGCTCACGCAACCACAGCGTTATTAGATGAGCTACGTGGCCTGGTAGAGGCCGGCGTGGTCAAGGTGCATGTAGACAAAGTGTTTTCGCTCGACCAGGCGGCCGCAGCCTTTCGTTTCCGTGAAGCCGGGGGTATCAAGGGCAAGGTAGTTATTTCTATCAAGCCATAACTCACGCGCGACTCGCACCATAAAAAATAACCCCGCTTGTGACGGGGTTATTTTAGTTGTGGACGACTACCAACGGTTGTCGTTGCCACCTTCGCGCTTAGGGCGCTCTTCACGAGGACGAGCCTCGTTAACGGTGATGGTACGACCACCAATTTCAGTACCGTTCATAGCTTTTTCAGCTGCTTTGCCTTCGTCGTCACTTTCGAACTCGACGAAACCAAAACCTTTGCTACGACCAGTATCACGATCAGTGATGACCTTTGCATAACCGACGGTACCATGGGCACCAAAGAGCTGCTGTAGCTCGTCATCGGTTGTGGAGAAAGGTAGACCACCTACGAATAATTTGTACATTCGTTATTCCTTGATTACTTTCTTTAGAGGTTCGACCCCTTACTGTACTGAGCCTCAAGAACCGTCGAACTTTGCCTGGTAATCCATGGAACAACTCGATCATTCTACTGCTTCGAACAAATAAGAACCTACGGGGGTATTTAAACAGATTATTCGTTAAAGCGCAATCATTTTATTTACGGGGGTGTTATATCACACTGCGCGACTTGTGCACACCTAGGACTTAATTTTGTGGGAATATTGGTTGTTAAATATGCTTAAGCTTTAGTATACTCGCGCGCATGATTGAGTTTGTCGAACAAGGAATACCAGAACGCTTTTTGCCGGCTGCCGAGGCTGTTGAAAGGTTTGCACAAGATAAAATAACGGCTGGCTCGGACCGGCTTGTACATGCTAGCTTGGGGCGCATGGTCAAACATGGTGGTCTTGAGGTCACTTACACAAACGGAGACACGCAGACCTATGGCGATACTAGCCCAGAATTAGGTGCAGTGCTGCATAATACACCCAAAGTGCTAGGGCGGCTGGCGGTCGAGCGTGATGCAGCCTTGGCGGTCGGTGAAGGGTATATTTACGGTGACCTAGATTTTGTTGACCCAGACAACCCAGGGGCTGTGCCACCAGTGGACAAGTTAGTGCATATTATGGCCCAAAACCGCACACTGCGACACGAGCGATTAGCTCGGTTTTTTGACAAATTTCGCGCTAATGAGCCAAATGATCCGGCCTCGCACTACGATATCAGTAACGAATTTTACAAATTGTTTCTGGATAAAACTATGACCTATTCGTGCGCTTATTTTGACGAAGATCCAGATAATATGTCTCTTGAAGAGGCTCAGGCGCGCAAGCGGCACCTGGTACTTAAGAAGCTACAGCTCGAGCCGGGCCAGCGTCTGCTAGATATAGGTTCGGGGTGGGGTGAGCTGCTGTTCACTGCTGCCGAGGAGTATGGCGTGATTGGGGTGGGTATTACCCTCAGTCGGGAACAGCTAGAGGCGTCACAGCAGGCAGCCCGAGATCGAGGTTTAGAGGGCCAAGTGACTTTCATGCAGCTGGACTACCGAGAGCTGGCGGCGCAGGCCAGAACGTGGAATGAATCTGAGCGATTTGACCGAGTAGCCAGCGTGGGTATGTATGAACACATCGGCCGGGGCAATCAGAAGCAGTACTTTGCCGCAGTAAACAACCTGCTCAAGACGGGGGGTATCACGGTGCTGCATACCATTGCTCAGCAGTTTGATAAGCGGGTGAATGGGCTCATAGACAAGCAGGTTTTCCCTGGTGGCAACTTGCCCACGGGTGGCATAGTGCTAGATGCGGCAGCCATGGAAGGCTGGCGAGACCCTGTGGTCGAAAGTCTGCGTCGGCACTATGGTTTGACACTCTATCGCTGGTGGGAGAACTACGAAAACAATATAGACGCAGTGAAGGAGCTGTTTGCGGCCGGAGAGATAAAACACCGGCTGCTCACCACTGACCAAGCATTTACTCGCCTGTGGCGTATATATATGGGTGGCAGTGCGGGTAGCTTTATGGCAGACAACCTGGACTTACTCCAGTTTGAATTTACCAAAGGCATCAATAACGATAAACCCCTCACTCGCACCAAAATATACACTTAAGAAGTATTTACGATACCTGGCTTGGGATTTTGTGGGGCTATTGCTGCTCGAGTATTGCGTCAAAACCTATTCGATTTTCTTGAATGGTTGGCCAACTCATTTGCAGCCAGTCCATAAACTCGCGCATAGCGGGGAGCAGACTTTTGCCCAAATCTGTTAGGGCATACTCTACTCTTGGTGGAACTTCGGGGAAGACAGAGCGCTCAACAAGCCCGTCTCGCTCCAAGGCCCGGAGGGTGACGGTCAGCATTTTCTGGGATACTCCCTCAATACCGTTTTTTAGTTCTGAAAATCTCAACTGATCACTTTCGTAGAGCATGGCAACGACATGAATTGTCCATTTGTCGCCAAGTCGAGGCATTAAGCCGTTTACGGGACAGGCTGTTCTCTTTGTGCCCTTTGGTTGTTCTAGGCAAGGATGCATAAGTTTCTTTCTAGTAAGCAAGCTACTTTAAAGTGCCGTCTTCAGGCATTAAGTCTATTAGTATACATTGGTTACTATTACAAAACTAGTCAGGGGATTAATCATGAAAATTGGAATACTGGGATCGGGCACAGTGGCGCGGACATTAGGCAAAGCATGGGCGGCAAAAGGTCATGAGATATGCATTGGTGCTCGCAATCCAGCGCAAGAAGCGATTGTTGCTTGGCAGCAGACCATAGGGCCGAAGGCACGGGTTGGCTCGTTACAAGATGCGGCAGCCTTTGGTGAGGTGATACTCATAGCCATTAACCCCTGGACAGAGATTGAGGGAGCCGTTACGCCACTAGCCCTGGAGTTAGAGAGCAAGACCATTATTGATGTCAGCAATAACACTGATTTTGGTAAAGTGCCGCCTAAAATGGCTTTTACGGATCGATCCATGGGCGAATCCATACAATCCTGGCTGCCAGAATCGAATGTTGTGAAGACGCTTAACATTACCCCTGCTGGCATGATGATCAACCCCGGCGAGAGCGGCATAACTCCGGCTGTAGGATGGGTTTCGGGCAACAACGAAGGCGCTAAGCAACAGGTCGCAGCACTCCTTAAGGATATTGGCTGGACGGAAGTCACTGATCTGGGTGATATACATCAATCTATTCTCCAGGAAAGTATCGGGCTGACATTGTCGATTATTGTTACAGGAGCTATGGCACAGAAGGGTTGAGGGTGACCGTACCTGGAGTGTTTGGATATTTAATATAAGGATATTGACAAATAAGCAAAAGCGTGTATAATGAATACTGTTGATGCATCAAAACAAACACTACAAAAATTAATAGGGGGAAGAGCTTAGGAAAGCTCTTAACAAGGCACCACATGTTAGCAGTAGTAAAAGGCTTGGCGTACGAACTCATACCATCTAACGATGAAAAGATCGTACAAGTAGACTCAGAACTAAGCGATATATTCACCAAACGACACTAAATCAAAAATATGTTAATACAAGACATTAAAACACCACGCAGCAAATTGCGCGTCAGCCGTAAACCAAAGTTACGCTTACGCGGGCGACATATAATCATCGTCTCTGCTTAACCTAAAAGAGCCTCCGACGCCGGAGGCTCTTTTTTATTCCTTTGGTTTTGCCAGATCGTCTACGACTTGGGCGTTGGGCAGTTTGGTTAGTTCCTGGGGGTCCAACAGTAGTTTGCTGGAACGGTTGCCGCCACCCATGATGACCTTTTGTTGTTTCATAACGGCTGCATCTATATAAATGGGCAGGTCTGAAACGCCAATGGCAACGACGCCGCCAATCATCATGTCTGTTTGTGCAACGGTTTCTTCGCCGCTGGCAAACGAGGCGCGTTTGACCGCTAGTAGCTGACAGACCTTTTTATTGACGTCCAGCCTGGTAGTAGCTAGCACCACGCAGACCGCATAGTTAGTGGGTTCTACTTTTTTGGAAGCCACCAGAATAGTATTGGCGGATTGGTCTAGGCTGTAGCCGTAGTGTTCGCAAAAAGCGGCAGTGTCGGCCAGGTCCGGGTCGCAGGGCAGTAGCTGGGCTTGGATGTTGTGAGTTTCTAGTGCGGCTTGTACTTTGGGGTGGAGTGTAGCTTGTGACATCTCATCATGATATCAGACAACAGACCTACGCTTGCAATTTATCTACGGGGAGTAAATACTAGGGTTTTAACTTTTAAGGAGGAAGGTATGAAGTCTCCCCAACAGGCAAACACTTTTGAATCTCAGGCGTTTGCTGGTCTGCTCAAAACAGTAGATATTGCAGGTACAACAGAAACAGTTATGTACGGCGGGGACCGCAAACTCGACCTCCTCAAGAGCGCTCTTGTAAACGTCAAACAGATTTCGGTGATTGGCTGGAGCTCTCAAGGGCCAGCCCAGGCGCAGAATTTGCGCGACTCTATTAAGGCCGCAGGTCTAGATATCAAGGTGGTGGTGGGACTCCGCGAAGGGTCTGCCTCTCGTGCCAAGGCCAAGGCTGCGGGCTTTACGGAGGCTGATGGCACGCTGACTACTGTCGAAGAAGCTATCAAGAATGCTGACATGACACTGCTGCTTATTGCTGATGCCGCCATGGCGCAGCATGGCAAGGAACTCATTGGCCTTGCCAAGTCGGGTTCTGATATCTGCCTGTCACATGGATTTTATCTAGGCTACCTAGAGTCTGTTGGTCAAAAGATTCGCAGTGACGTCAACGTTATTGGTGTGTGCCCCAAGGGTATGGGCCCGTCAGTGCGTCGACTGTATGAGCAGGGCAGCGGTATCAACGCCAGTTTTGCGCTGCAGCAAGGTGACGCCGCGGCACGCGACCGAGCGCTAGCCTGGGCTTTGGCCATTGGTGCGCCCTATACCTTTCAGACTACGCTGGGGATGGAATGGCGCTCGGACATTTTTGGTGAGCGAGCTATTTTACTGGGTGGCGTCCACGGTATTGTCGAGGCAGTTTATGCCTGGAAGGTACAGCATGGTACTGCCGCTGAGCAAGCTTATGCAGAGACGGTAGGGTCGGTGGTTGGCCCTATTTCACAGACGATTTCTCACCAAGGTATCAAGGCATTGGTAGGCCAATTTGAGGGTGAGGAAAAGGATCGATTCAAGACTGCCTACAATGCTGCCTATCCGCACATGAAACAGCTTATCCAGAAAATTTACTGGGACGTTTCTAGTGGACGCGAGATTGAAGAAGTCGTATCTGACGACGAACACCAAGTGGCTATGACCCGGGTGGACGGTGGCGCTATGTGGCGTGTGGGCGAAAAAGTTCGTACCAGCACCACAGCCACCGAGACCAAGATAGACCCCGACACCGCCGGCATCTATGTGGCTGCCATGGTAGCGCAAGTAGACACGCTGCGTGAGAACGGTCACTACTGGTCAGAAGTCATTAACGAATCCATCATTGAGTCAGTTGACTCACTCAACCCCTACATGCGGGCCCGAGGCGTTGATTACATGGTAGACAATTGCTCTGTAACTGCCCGCCGCGGCAGTCGCAAATGGGCTCCACAGTTCCAGGCGTGGATAGTACAAGGTGTGTTGCCGGTTATGGACGGTACGCGGAAGGCCGACGACCACCACGACTACTTTGGCGAGCTTGTCGATCACCAAGTGCACCAAGCCCTCCAGGTTTTGGGGCAGATGCGACCAGAAATAGACATCGCTGTAGTCTAGGTTGCTCCGGGTCATATGAAACCCTGACACACGTCAGGGTTTTTGTTTTGTATACTAGGATGATGAAAACAATTGTTATTTGCTCGAGTGTGGCGTTTTATCGCAAGGCAGTAGACTTGCAAGAAGAACTACAAAAACAAGGCTATACCGTGCTGGTGCCTGACGGTGCTACAAAAATGAAAAAGACTGGCAACTTTGCCGTCAGCAGCAGCAAGACGTGGTTTGAAAACCCAGAAGACTACCACAAAAAAGCCAAGCTGATGCGGGATCACTTTGACAAAGTTGCCAAGGGTGATGCTGTCTTGATTCTGAACGATGAAAAGCATGGCGTAGCCAACTACATTGGCGGCAATGTGCTGATGGAAATGTCACTGGCATTTTATTTGAACAAACCCATTTATATCTTGAATGACATTCCAGAAGATTCCCCGTTTGTAGAGGAGATCATAGGTATGGGATCTGTGCCGTTGCATGGCAAACTCGACGTTTTACCCAAAACTTAATCACCCCAATCCATTCAGGGTTCGACCCTGTTACAGGGTCGAACCCTGAAATGGATTTTTTGGGGGAGTTTGGGGGTTGGTAGCTTTCGTCTTTTGCCGTAATGGCTCGACTCATCAGCATGTGAAGTTACACATGGAGCTGTATGCGGTAAGGGTGGTGTTCGATCCCATAAAGGGAGAACGTAGTACCCGTGAAGGCACTCCACCCCTACCGCTCGTGCGAATCTGATTCGCACTAGTTTGGAACCATACAGCTCTTATTGCTGTTGCCGGGACAACTAGTTCCCGAAGCCGCCGAGGGCGACCTGCGAGAAGCCGGTGCCGGCAGCCTGGCTGGCCCGGACGGCCGACTGGCTGACGACCGCGAACGCCTCGCGGATCTGGCTGGGTGTGTTCTTGGGCGTCAGGATCCACTCGTCGCGGATACCCATCTCCCGGAAGACTCGCTTGAAGTCGGTGCCGACCACGCTGTGGCAGCTGGGGCACTTGTTGTCGTCGGGCGGGGCCTGGTCCAGGTCGAAGCCACAGGAGTGGCATCTGCCCTTGACGTCGCTGATGCCGACTCCGATGATGATGTGCCGCTCGGTCTTGAGCAGGCCGGTCACCTTCTGGGTCAGCGACGGCGGGACGTTGGGGTTCTCCGGGTCCCGGTAGTCGTAGTACTCGCTGTCGGCGCCGTCGGTGATGATGGCTGTGACCGATCGCACCGTGACGGCACCCTGTTCGAACTCGGCCATCCGGATGCCCACGCTGGTGAGCACGATGTCCGTCTGGTCGTACAGAGGGGTGCCACCGCTGGGGTTGTAGTTGCTGGTGTCCAGCCGCACGGCACCGGCCAGGGGTCGGTACGGGAACAGGACATCGCGGTTGAGCAGACGGGTACTGATGAGCAGGCTGGATGACTGCTTGGAGCCGTCCAGGGCGTCCAGCACCAGGTTGTGTCCATCACGGACGGGCTGGCTGTTGCCTTCCATGCGGATGGAGGTGCTGTCGTCCACCACCTGGGTGACCAGGGTCAGCTCCGACGACTTGACGTCGTCCAGCGTGATGTCGCCCAGGCCGGCCTGGATGGCCGGGCCGAGGGTGTCTGCCGTCAGCACGATGCTGGCAGCGGTTTCGTCGTCGAGACCGGCGTCACCCAGCAGGGTGCCGAGGTCGGCGGGGATGGAGGTCATCTGTGGTACTTCCTCTCATTGAAGGGTTGTGGCGTTGTCGCCGTGTTCTTCGAGTAGGGGTGTCGGAGGGCTGATGCGTCCTTCTGGAGAAATATCACTCCTCTACGGATACACCAGCCCTCGGTTGGCCTAGAGGACGGGGAAGTCGGGCCAGGTGTTGATGGGGTCCGTGGACTTCACCAGGTGCATGCCGGCCTTCCGGAATCGTTCGAAGGCGTCCTCGCCCTGGGCTTCGAAGCCGGTGACCGGCGAGGTGCAGTCCTCCAGGATGTACACCTTCTTGGCCAGTTGGGGATCGCGGGCCAGGATGTCCCGCAGCAGATCGTCGATGGTCCAGGCCACGCAGTGGCTCTTGGCCTGGCCGCCGATGATCAGCACGTCGTAGTCCAGCAGCTGCTGAAGGAACTCGGTGCGCCGGGGCACGCCGGTGCCGTCGGCCAGCTTGGTGACCTCGGGCCCCAGGATCGAGTACTCCTCGACCCACGGGTTGAGGCCCTTGATCTGGATGCCGGTCTGCGCCCCACGCGCCATGGCATGGAAGGTGCAGGCCTCGAACAGGCCGCTGACCAGGTTGTGACCCTTGTCGCCGAGCATGCCGTGGAACGGCCAGATCATCAGCTGGTAGCGGCCAGCCTTCTCCAGCTCTGCCGTGTAGTGCTCCAGCTGCGCCTGAGCCGACACCAGGTTGGACTTCAGGGCCGAGGCCATGAACGGGCTGGCTCGCCAGACACCGTCCTTGATGTCCTGGAGGCTGACCGCCGTGAAGGGGTCCGGGTGCCCATTGCCCGCTTCGTTCACCAGGAACGTGGGGTGGAACACCGCGAAGGCGCGGTGGGTGTCGAGCGTGCAGTGGATGTCGGTGATGATCCCGAGGTACCGGTACACGAACTCGACGACCCGACGGCTGTCCTCGTCGGCACCGGCCACGAACAGCTCACCGTTGGGGTGGCAGAACGTGTTCTGGTTGTCGATCAGCAGCAGGCCGATCTTGGTGCGGTCCCCGACGGCGGCCTTGAGCTGGTGCGCGATGCGCCATTCCGTGGCTGCCTGCAGGAGTTTGCTGAACTTGATCCAGCGGCTGTCGTCGACGACGTTGGCCGGGTCGTAGAAGCCGGGCAGGGGAAGTTCGATGGTGGACATGGTGTCCTGCTTTCTGTCTCTTGGGGGCTTACTGGATCTGCAGGTGAATGATCTCACCCTTGCGGGTGGACACTGCATAGATGCCGCCGTTGCCGGCAAGCAGCTGTGTGTCGTCGTCCACGAATGGCTCGGTGTCTGGGAAGGTCTGGGCCACGCTGATGGTGTGGTTTTCGACCGTTACCTGGACGATGCCTTCGTCCGTTGCTGCGAACAGCGACGAACCGCTAGCTAGTCGCCCGCGGATGCTGGCTGCTAACCAGGTCGATTCGTCCTGGTCGGCGGTCAGTTCTCCTACTACGTCACCATTCTTGTTGATGACGTAACACCGGTTGATGCGTCGTCCGTTTTCCTGGAGGCTCACCATGAACCAGGCCAATTGATCACTGAAGACACACGTGGCGTCAATCAGCTGACCTGGCAGGGTGGGGATTTGCACCTGGTCATTCAGGCTTGTGCCCTGGGTGTCGAACACGAAGGCCCGCGATATCTGACCGGCCTGGTAGAAGCCGAAACCGAACCGATTGCCGGTCCAGAACAGCGTGCGACCAGACAGGACGGTACCGATGTAATCGGGACCGAGGCGTCCGTTACGAACCAGCTGGCCATTCTGTAGCCAGAAGTAGTTTCGCTCGTTCGCGTCGAACATGGTCAGGTCGCGGGCAGCGACTTCGGCGCTCTGGACCTGGGGGGTAGCCCCGGGCTCGAATACTAGCAGTCGTTCCCGTTTACCTAACAGGGTGGTGTCTTGTGCGATCCGGAACCGCAGTCCGGAGTCCAGTTTGCCGCTCGCCACTACAGTGCCGTCCTCGCGCCGAAAAGCCTGGTTCTCATGGTAGAGGTACCGAAGCTTGTTGGCTTGGAAAACGACATGCAGGAGGCGACCGGTGGTGTGGATCCGAGTTGCAGTTACCGTGCCGCGCTTGACCACCGTCTGCTTGACAATGCCGGGTGCTGCACAAGCCGGGCAGATGGGCCGGGCGTGGGCAATACCGCAATTGGTGCAGGCTGTCCAGCGCAGTGTCCTCAGCAGGTTCTCGGGGAAGGTTCCCCTCCTGTCCTGATCGTACACCTGCTGGAAGTGCTGCAGCAGTTCGTCGGGCAAGTGGCCCATGGGTAGAGCGGGCTTGGGATACTGGACGCTTGGGTGAAACACCGAAAGGCGGGCCAGTACCCGGTCGTCGTGCTCCAGACGATCCGCGCGCTTGGGTGGGCGATGGATCCCACCGTAGGGCCCCACAAAGAGCAATGACTGGAACAACATCACGTTGAACGCGTACCAGTCAGAGTCTGGGCTGTGGGGGTGAGCCATCTCCAATTTGTTGGGCTCACAGACGAGCGGGTCGACAAACCGGAAGGTGAAGGCTCGGCACATGAACTTCCCAAACTGCATGCTGTCCGCATCGACCAGGTACACCTGGTCGTTTTGGTCAACAAGCACATTCAGGTCGTTGAAGTCGCCGATCACTGCCTGCCGGCTGTGTATCTGCTGCACCAGGCTATGCAGGTTCGTATAGATCTGCACTACCTGGTTGTGGTCAATGCCACCTGTCTCGCGGTACTCCTGGTCGGCGTAGGCCAGCAACACCTCCATGCTGCGGAGATATTGCATAGTGTAGCCGACGATACTGCCGGGGTTGCCGTCGTAGGCCAGGTCGATGGGGGTCACCACCTGTGCAGGCAGTCCTTTGGGGAAAGCCGGCAGCTTGAGCTGCTGTTCCTGCAGTCGCTGAATGGCGCCAGCTGGGGCAGCAGGGTTGGTGGCGTAGCTTGGGTCGTTCGGCTGCTTGTACAGCTTCAGAACCGTACCATCGCCCAGGTCGTAGACATAGGCCTCGCCGCCTGCGCCTATCGCCTTGTCTGGCGAGAGCTGCCGGCGACGGCCTTTGAGATAGACAGTTGCCATAAAGCTCCCTCCTTCAGGGGCTTGGTTGTTGGTGACGACGGCCAGCCACGAGGGCGGTGTCGTCCGGGAGAAGACCCAGTTGCGGGTTGCGCCTGGGCCAGTCGCGACCGATCAGCTTGAGCTGACGGTTCACGAGTTCTTCGTTGTCGAAGTAGCGGTCATCGGTCCAGAACTGCTCGATCCCACCTACTTGTTTGGATATGCCTGGCATGCACTTCTGACTGACTCTTCTGAGGTCTAGGACCCCATCACTGCCAATCAGAAAGCTTTCCAGGTCATCCAGTGGGCACTGGGCAACGATCTGAAACTCCAGATCATCCGGAGCAAGGTCAACATTTCCCGGCAGCAAGCCATAGCCCAAGTAGGGCGGCTTGTTACCAGGGAAGGGGCCGAGTCCGGGGATGAGCTCGTTGTTCACCATGATGACACCGTCACCAATGGCAAAAAAGATCGCGGCGTCGTAGGCCAGTAGCGCACCAACGACGGTGAACAGGAAGTGACTGTTGACGGTTTCCCGATAGTCGCCTCCCATACTCCTTGTCAGTACGCTGAGCTGAGACAACACATCCATGCGGATGCGCTCCCAGTTCAGGTCGTACGAACGCCGATGCCGCACCTCATTGCAAATGCTGGTTGCCAGCAAGCGGACACCCAATTGGGCTCCAACTTCGCTGTGCGCTCCGCTGCCGCAGCCGTCTGCCACGATTGCCACGGTGCACAAGTCTCCCTGGACAACGGTGAAGCCGTCCTGGCAGTTCTTGATCACGTCGCGGTGTTCGCGGCCAATGACGCTGCCTGCAGCGAATTCAAAATCGCTGTGGGTAAGCACCAATTCTCCTTTTGTAAAAGCGTATGGTTCCAAACTGTTAACGAACGGGCAGCTCTTAAGCCGCTACCATTCTCTGTTATTCCTCAAGCCATAAAGGCGAGGTTTTATCAACTTAGTATTCTTACAACTCTAGAGCGAATTAGTCAATACTGATTAGTTGATAGTGTCATTATTACACTAACAATACTAACGAGTCAATAGTTTTTGTAAAACAACAATAGCGATAGTCGACTTTTACACCTGTGGTTTTTGCGACACTATGGTGTGGGCTTGGTGCGCAGGGCCTGTATGACCTTTTCAAAGTAGTCGTTGCCATGTGGCACATACAGGTCGGAGTGGTGGTATACCTCGTCCATGAAAGTATCCAGCGGCTTCCACTCTACAGAGGCTAATTCGCTCGTATCTAGGATAAAAGCGGTGTCCGGCGCCACCTGGAGCAAGTACATATACTGGAACTCATTTTCAATGTCGTCAGTGTCACCAACTGGTACGTGCACCCGATAACGGCCGATTGATTCCAGCATGGCTGTCTGAACATCCAGACCCAGCTCTTCCTGGGCTTCGCGTTTGCCGGCAGCTTCGGGTGTCTCGCCCAGGTTGATGTGTCCGCCCACAGAAATGTCATAAAAGTTGGGCCAGGTGCGTTTGCCAGCAGCTCGTTTTTGCACCAGCACTTCTACGCCACTGTCTGTATATCGCCAGATCCATATTTGGCTGGCGGCATGCAGGAGCCCCTTGGTGTAGGCGTCGTCTTTACTGGCGCCTTGGCCGGTCAGCGGCTGCCCATCTTCGCCGTATAGTTGCCATACTTCTTGCATGGCTTTAAGTGTAGCGCTTTTCGTCCTCTTGGACTCATCAGCATGAATACGCATTCATGGAAGCGCGAAGGTTGGGTGACGTATATCCCTGTAAGGGGAAATATGCCACCCAACCTGGTGAGGGGTCAGCTGGCAGGACGCGCCTACCAATCAGACCTCTCGACCATATGTCACGCCTTTTCAGTGGCTGTGGCTGTGGTTGCCGCTGAGCTTGTCGGCTGCGTCCGTCAGGTAGCTGCCGAGGTTGGTCAGGCTGGAGCACAGCAGGGCGGTGCAGCCTGGGCCGAGCGTCGAATCGGGATCGCCCCCACTGCTCTGCCACATCTGCCAGGCATTGGACTTGTCCTGCAGGCCCAACGAGTACATCAGGGGACCCCAGTTGTCCAGGAGCGGTTCCAGCGTGTGGGTGCGGACATGGCCCTGCAGATCGAATTGGGCGATGGCGACCGCTGCCGGACCCCTGCTGGCATTTCGGTGCGGTAGCACCAGGCACAGTTGGTTCTGGCTGGAGTTGCCCGGATCGACGGTCAGGGTGATGGCCTTGAGGCCCAGTAGGCCGTGGACACCGAACAGGTGGGCCTGGGCCGGCTGCATGCAACCGCAACCCGGAACCTCAGGGTTGATGACCACGACGGTGCGGGCGTTGGAGCTAGCCCCGAAGGGGTGGGGGAAGACAGACTGTTCGTTGGCCTGATCCGTCATGTACACCTGGTCAGTCCGGCGGCTGTCCTTGGGATTGACGCGAGCGATAGTGCACATGCCCTCCGCCACGGCCTTGACGCCGCCAGCTATGACCTCGCGCTCGGCGAGATGCTCGGCCAGCTTGGTCGCCGCGATCTCGGGATCACCGTTGGCGTGCTCCCTGGTGAACCAGGTCTCTCCCCTCTGGGGGTAACGCAGCGTGTCCTCCCACACGTGGACGCGAGAGGCGAACCCGTCTGTGGTCAGCGCTTGCTCGATGAAGGCAGTCGCCGGGTGGGGTGTGGTCGTATCAGTTTCGGTGGTGTCGGTCATCAGACCTCTCCTCTGGTTGTGTCGGTTGGCTTGTAGATTTCGGGGCACGCGATATGCGCCAAAATCTACAAGCCATTCCACTGAAAAAACGTGATTTTCGAAGTACTTCGAAGTTAAATAGCTCCGAAGTTTATATTTATAACATAAAACATCAAGTAAGTCCATACATCACCCCAAGAAGGCTTCACTAGCAATATAGACAAAATTTTATTTTAAAATATAACAAATTTATTGCATAAGGGGAGTTCTCTATATGTATAGAGATCATACCAAAACAAAAAGACATCACGTGATGTCTTTTTGGGTAAAGTCTTTCTGGTGCCGGTGAGTGGACTTGAACCACTGACCCCAGGCTTATGAGTCCTGTGCTCTAACCAGCTGAGCTACACCGGCGGCTCAATGTGTGATGCTGCGCTGTCGCAAGTCGCCGGCAAAACAAGTTTGCCCGGCAACTGTGGACAGCCCAGCAAGCCATCTCACCTTCCGTGGTCCAAACAGCAAACAAGTTTGCTTGGTTTGGCCAACGGGTAGCTACAACAGGCTGCAATATAGCATGTTTTGTCCCTGTTGGCTAGGGTCAGGCTCACTCGTATTCTGTGGTGCCTGGTGGTTTGCCGGTCAGGTCGTATACCAGTGTGCCGTGGTCTCGGAGTGACTGGTCCAGATCTGCCATAACTCGGTCAAAACCTGCCTGGTCAATATGCACCCCAGGCACAGCGGCAATACCGGTCATGTAGTCTTCTTTGCTGCCCTTGCCTCGGCGGTGAGCCATTTCGGCAAGCTTGTCGCCTGTTATAAACAGACGCAGCGCCAGAGTGGGCTGGCCTGTGCCCAGTAGGTCAAAGCCCAGTGTGGCAACAAAATGTTGGCTAATGTAGGGGTCTAGGTCTTCGCGGTGCATGGCTGATCGCTTTATTTCTTCCATGCGCCTCAGGTTCTTGGCGATTTGTGGCGTAACGTCGGTGATGACCCCGCCCACTCGGGCTCGGTCAATTGTTACCCCGGGCGCATACAGCACCCGGTTTACGTCCGAGAATTTGTCGGTGATTTGCTGGGATAGCTCATCCAGACGATCCCACGGCGCGGCGCCTTCCAAGACAACCAGATTAGTCAGGCTGCGGCCGTCCCCCTTATTGCCAACGGTATTTAGACAGACGATATGTCCGCGGACTTCGTCGCCCAACAAGGTGTCTAATCTGTCCTGTAGCTGCTCGAAGTTCTCTGGTTTGTTGAGCGTACCCTCTGGGTTGGCAACAATCCGGGGCCCCAGGCCAGGGCCGGGAAACGGCTGACGATCAGAAAGCTCTTCGGGCAGGCCGTACATCTCGCGGGCGCTGGACCGGACATGGTGCTTGAACAGTCCCAGCAGTGGCTCTAGGATCTGGCCGGAGGTGCGCATGGCATCGGTTTCTGGGGTGACGTTATGATGATGCTTGATCACGTCACCACCGTGGGCTCCGCTTTCTACAAAGTCTGCGGCGTTGGTGCCCTGCAAAAGATACTGTGTGGCAGATCGTTCGGTGCGCCGCTGGGCCATGATGCCTTCGCTGATGTCTATAAACGCTTTGCCAATCAGACGCCTTTTTAGCTGCGGGTCTGCCTCGCTAATGAGCGGGCCAGCCAGATACTCCTCGCCCGTTTCTTTGTCTATCAGGGTGATACGTTCGTGAAAGAAGTGGTCAGAGGCGTCGACCTTCTGTACGGGGATACCTGACCGGCCTAGCATATCCACCACCTCTTCGTCCTCGGTGCGCATCAGGCCGTTATCTATAAAGTAGAAGGTCAGTTGGTCTAGCCGCCCCAGACGTTCGGCAACTGTCTTGGCCATCATGGCCACAACAGATGAGTCGACACCACCGCTGATGAGCCCGGTGATCTCGCCCCCGCTTTCCAGTATGTCTGCTATCTTGGCTTCTTCCTTGTGTAGGTACTCGCCCAGCGCAACTTCCTCGGTGTAGTGTGGGTCTGGGGCTATGTTGGCCGTTTCTTGCAGGAATTGCCGGAACATATCCACCCCTTGTTCGGTGTCATTTACCTCTGGGTGGAACTGGGTGCCGAACACTCTTCCGTCCTGACTCTCGAAGGCTGCGACAATGCCGCGCGAATCGCCGATCTGCCTAAAGCCAGGCGGCAGTTCTAGGATGCTATCGCCATGACTCATCAGGGCTTTGGTAACCCTGCCCAGGCCAGAAAAGGCGACAGAGTCTGGGTCGATGGTGATATCGGTGGCGCCGTACTCGCCCAGGTGGTGGCCGTCTTCTTCTTTTTTGCCTACTTCACCACCCAGGGTTTTTGCGATTAGCTGGCCGCCGTAGCAGATACCCATGGTGGGGATTCGTCCATCCAGTAGTTCGGTGGGTATTGTTGGGGCGTCGGCATCGTTGACACTCTTGTTGCTGCCAGACAGAACCACCGCCTTGTAGTTGCTGGTGATACTCTCTATGTCTAGCTGGGTGTTGGCAGTGACGGGTACGATATCGGCCCGGATACCTTGTTCGACTATTTCCCAGTAGATAAGATCGCGGTATTGGGCGCCAAAATCTAAGATAAGCGCTCGATCATTCGGCTGTACGATTTCATGGGTTGGAAGGGCTTCGGTCTCTGACATGTGTCTAATAAAAGCATAAAAGGTATGGCTATAGCTAGGATTTACATTATTTTGGCATAAGCGTTATACTAAGAATCTAGTATGGCAATACTAGATACGTCACCACAACTATCAACCGAAACTTTACAAGGGGCCGAGAGCCCCTTTTTTTATGACCAAGCACCAGCAGTAGCCAGCAGAGAAACCCAGTCGTATCTTTTCTCAGAGGGGTTCTGGCTGGTTCATTCTGATTTGCTAACAGCAGAGCCACGGATGGTGGCTCAGTATGGCATAAGTGCTGACTCAGAAGAGCCAGTAGGCAGGGGGGAACAAGCAGCTCGGTTTATGACCCTGGCTTTTGACGCCAAGTGGCCAGAGGGCGCGGTGCCCACCACTGGGCGGGCGGCATCGTATGTATGGCAGCTGACCCATGCCCAAGAGGGCGAAGGACGAATCGTGCAGCAGCTGCACGCCAAACCTCATGAGGTGACGGCCGCCCGCCGGTCCTACAACGTACAGGGTGTTGGCGCCAGGGTAGAATCAGACGATGCAGTCACACTGGCGCGGGACATCAAGTCCATAACCAAGAGCGAATGGATGCAAGAGCATGTGGCCGGGCTCCGCCGCAGGCAAGAGCTTGCCCGGGTTGCCTTGAGTCGGTTTGCCGTTGAGGGTCTATCTCTTTCGGAACGCAAATATAAGGAAGAGCTAAAGCGCCACGAACACAACGTAGCTCGGGTGGTGTTCTTGGATGGGTTCTTAGAGCCACTCCTGGATCTCGGCATTCGGCAAGCTATGGGGGTGACTCATGGGAAAGTCTTTGTGTACCAGGCTGCGCATGGCTCTACCGAAGCTGCCATGACTTACAACCATAATATCGTCGTGCGGCAGCGTCTCTAGCCAATCTAGGACGGTGCGGGCCCGCTCTACAATCTCGTCATCGTCTTCTACATCATGGTGTTTTAGCGTCGCATATTCCGGCCGGCTACCCGGACGGGTCTGTCCCTGTAATTTTCCAAAGTTACGTTCTACCATCCGCTTATCCACGATAATTTTGTCTAGGGGATAGCCAACTTGGGTGGCAAAAATCTCTGCCGTTTCTTTGGCTCGTTCTAGGGGTGAGCACACAATAACATCCACATGCAGTTTATTGGACAGGGCGTCCTGCCCAGCTTTTTTGGCCTGGCCTCGACCATGGTCGGTCAGGGGTGTGTCTGATACACCGTCATAAATATTATGAATATTGCTAGCACTCTGGCCGTGTCGAAGAAAGTAGAGGTGTTTCATGTGAGGTCCTTTTATTTCTTGCCTCTGTTAAGTGAGAGCCATCCTGGAGGCGGGGGATAAGAGGATCTCATAGTATTATTATAGGGTGAAGCTACAGATGAAACCAGGGACGTACGTGGTGGCGGTGTCGGGCGGTGTGGACTCGATGGCTTTGCTGGATATGCTCAGACAACAGCCAGACGTGTCTATGGTAGTGGCTCATTTTGACCATGGTATTCGACCCGATACCCATGAAGATCGCCAGCTTATTCAGGATGTGACCAGGCAACATGCTATCCCCTTTGTGTACGAAGAAGCGCAGCTAGGTCCGGGTGTTAGCGAAAACACGGCACGTGTTGCTCGTTACGACTTTCTGCGTCGGGCCAAAGAGGCTCACGGTGCTCAGGCCATTGTGACCGCTCATCATCAGGATGATTTGCTAGAGACAGCCGTGCTGAATATCATGCGTGGCACTGGACCACGCGGCTTGGTGTCTCTGAGAAGTCGGCCCGGACTGGAGCGGCCACTGCTGCACGTGCCCAAGAAAGATCTAGTTGCCTATGCCAAGGACCAAGGGCTGGTGTGGCGCGAGGACAGCACCAATGCCGACACGCGCTACGCCCGTAACTATGTCAGGCAGCATATTATTCCTAAGTTTTCCGCCGCACAGCGCCAAGAACTCCTGCACCACATCACCCAGCTGGGTCCCGTGCAGCAAGAACTAGAGCAGCTGTTGGTCGACTACCTGCACCTGCATCCGGGCCAGAGCGAGCTGAACCGGCACTGGTTTATCATGTTGCCGCATGCTGTGTCACGAGAGGTTATGCTGGTGTGGCTGCAACGTCACCAGGTGACGGATATCACCAGCAAGACCCTGGAACGACTGGTACGGGCCGCCAAAACATACGCGCCCGGCCAGGTGGCTGATGTGGATAAAATACATGTTTTACACATTACAAAGGACTCCTTGGCACTCAAACGTCGGTAATGAGACACCCATTCTGGGTTTCTCATCGCACGGAATGCGAAGTAAATTCGCATTCCGGCTGCTCTTCCCGGTTTCTCTCTGGTTGATAATTCAAGCTTTAGCAGTCATCCGTGGGGACCGCTAGCAAGGAAGCTTAACGCTCTGTATAATAGATTTATGGGTAGAGTCCGCACTGCCACCTGTTCGCAAATGGTGGCTCCCGTTCTACTCGTTCCGACCGAACCTGGGCAGCCTCAAAGGCTGCACCCATTTCAAATCTAAAGGAGATACTGAATGGACCCCAAAAAACCGTTTCGTAATTTACCCGGAAGTGGCAACTCAAAACGCAAAGGTATGAAAAATGCCAGTTTTATTGCGCTGGTGATTCTTTTTAGTTTGCTGATTCTGTCCTACTACCGACAGTCTGCACCCAAACTAGAAAAGAAACCCCTGACACAAGTAGTCCAAGAAGCCAACGACGGCAAATACGAAAAGATTGTTGTCCAAGGTGACACGATCAAAGTAACCAAGAAGGATCAAAAAGATCCCACCATCGAATCCCGCAAAGACCCCCAAGTTGGCCTGAAAGAGGAAGGTCTAGACACAGACAAAACCCCGGTTACTTACGAGGCCGAATCTAACGCTGGAGCCACCTGGGCCACCATTGGTCTGAACTTGCTGCCAGTTGTCTTTATTAGTTTCATTTTGTTCTTTATGTTGCGCAGTGCACAGGGACAAGGCAATCAGGCACTAAGTTTTGGCAAGAGCCGCGCCCGGCTGTACGGCAACGAAAAAGACAAAGTAACCTTCCGCAGTATTGCTGGCACAGACGAGGCCAAGGTTGATCTGCAGGAAGTCGTCGAATTCTTGAAGTTCCCCAAGAAGTTCGAGGCCGTCGGTGCCAAGATCCCCAAGGGCGTGTTGCTAGTGGGCCCTCCGGGTACCGGCAAGACCATGCTGGCCCGCGCTGTGGCTGGTGAGGCTAACGTGCCGTTCTTTAGCATTTCTGGTTCTGAGTTTGTGGAAATGTTTGTGGGTGTCGGTGCCAGCCGCGTCCGCGACCTATTTGCCAAGGCTAAAAAGAACGCCCCTTGTATTATCTTTGTCGACGAGATCGACGCCGTCGGTCGCCGCCGTGGTAGTGGTATGGGTGGTGGCCACGACGAACGCGAACAAACTCTCAACCAAATCCTGGTAGAGATGGACGGGTTCGAACAAGGTACCAACGTGATTGTATTGGCGGCAACCAACCGTTCTGACGTGTTGGACCCCGCCTTGCTGCGCCCTGGCCGTTTTGACCGCCGCGTCAACATCAGCCTGCCAGACCGCAAAGATCGCGAAGCTATCCTAAAAGTCCACTTTGCCAAAAAGCCTCTGGCCAAAAATGTTGACCTAGACGCTCTGGCTGCCAAGTCTGCCGGTTCATCTGGCGCTGACCTGTCTAATATTGCCAACGAGGCGGCTATCATTGCCGCCCGGCACAATCGCCACGAGATTACCCAAGACGATGTTACCAACGCCTTTGAAAAGGTAGCTATTGGCCCCGAGCGCAAGAGCAAGGTCATGAGCGAGAAAGAAAAAGAGCTGACTGCCTATCACGAGGCCGGACACGCCGTGGTTGGCCATGTCCTGCCGGACAGTGACCCTATCCATAAGGTAACCATCATTCCTCGTGGTGGCACTGGCGGCGTTACCTGGGCTATTCCCCCAGAGGATAAGAGCTATCACAGCATCATAGAATTCAAGGACGTATTGGCCCGCATGCTGGGTGGGCGCATTGCCGAAGAGCTCATTTACGGCAAAGAGCACGTCACAACCGGCGCCGGTTCTGATCTGCCCAAAGCTGCCGAGCTAGCGCGCGATATGATCATCAACCAAGGTATGGGCAGCGGCAAGCTGCGCAACCAAGTCTTTCATGTAGAAGAGGGTATGATGATAGAGCGTATGGTCCATGAGCGACAGTATTCGGACGACACTGCCAAGCTGATTGACGATGAAGTAGAAAGCCTGATCAGCGAGGCCGCCACTCGCGCCCGCGAAGTTCTGTCGGTGAACAAAGACGGACTAGAAGCGGTTAAGAAAGCACTGCTAGACAAAGAAACCATAGACGCCGACGAAGTAGTAACACTGCTCAAAGGCTCTACTATGCCCAAAGCCGCAGCCCTGTACTAAGCTAACAAAATTAAAACAAATTTAAACATTCTAAAAGTTACTGTTGTCAGGGAGCTCCCCGAGCCGTACTATCCGCTTAAGATACTTAACTACGGAGACGGCGATGCAGGTAACCTTGGGGGGCATGCGCGGCAGATGTAACTTTGGCTTTGTAACAAAACAGCGCTTCATTGCGCTGTTTTTATTGCTGGGTATTTTGGTAGGGACAATTCTTCCGACCGCGTCAGCGTATGCCTTGTACCGTCCCAATCCTGATAATCCTCATATAAAAGATGCTCCGGCCGACGCCAACAAGCCCATGAAGCAGGACTATCCTAAGGGCGAGGTGGCCACCACTTCGCAACTGAAGGCCGCGGCAGACGCAAAACCACTGCAACCCAAGGAGAGGGCCGGAGGGGCTTTGATGGGTGAGGCACTCCAGGGTATTACAGACACCCCAAAGCCAAAACCAGGGGAGGTGGTCGGCAAGCGTACAGCTACCTCTTCAACAACCGTGAACCAGGACGGCACTATCACCGAAGAACACTCCTTTACCCCAAAGCACTTCCAAAAAGCAGGCAAGTGGGAGGTGATTGATACCAAACTGATAGAAGATAAAAACGCTGGTGATGCCGACAACTTTCTAGGTCGCGCCTGGGGACAGGTCCGGTCAGCGGTGACAGAAGAAAAAACCTTCCAGGTCAAAGACAACGACTGGCAGGCTCGGTTTGCCCCGAGCGATGCCAAAGACGGCTTGCTCCGCATAAAGAAAGGCAATGACCAAATCGGCTTTGAACCAATCGGCGCCAAAAAGGTCGCCCCGGTTATCACCACCAACAACGAGGGCAGACAGACTGTCCATTACTATGACTTGTGGCCTGGCGTGAATGTGGAATACACGGTTGAGTCCGCGGCGGTCAAAGAAAATATTATTATCAAAGACAAAAACGCCACCCACCAGGTGTCGTTCAGAATGCTGGGTGCCAGCCTAGAAAAACAAAAAAGTGACAAAAAAGATGGACCAGCCTATGTCATCAAAGGCGCATTTGGTGACGAGTTCGGGATAGCGCCACCCAACCTCATCCTCAATAACTTTGGGTTCGTCAGTGACCAGAAAGTGTTTGGCCAGACATATCAGGACGGTATTGTGACGCTGTCTGTGGACAGAGAATACCTGAAGAACCTTCCGGATAAGGCTTTCCCGGCGGTGATAGACCCGTACATTATCAGCAGCTTTGGCGGCAGTTATGTGTCATTCAAAGACGATGGGAGTGTTTGTTATTCCAATGTCTGCGGTCTTCATGCCGGAACGCTGAATGATCCCGACGGAACACCCAGGGCCTGGCGGGGAGCCTTTCATGCGCCGTACAGCCAGGCTGCTACTAATGGCAATACGCTCGTCAATGCCACGTTGCACTTGGTCCAGCGTTCCAGTGAAAGCTACTGGACAGGCGACTGGGGCTGGCATACTTTTGACGTGGGGTACGCGCCATGCCTAACCAATATTGGCTGTGTCACCGGCGATTTGGGGATAGCTAGCAACGGGCTGGCTGGCTCGGGCGATATCAACGTTACTGGCATTTACCAACACCTGGTTGCTGCTGGCAATCTTTCCGGGTGGCTCATGCTTATGGGCGAGGATGATACGGGCCATTCATTTAAAAACTTTGACTCCGATTACAGCCGCGTTACCTTCACCTACGACGGCTCACTGGTGGCTCCCTCCATTGAGACACCGACACCTAACCAGGTGTATGTAGATCCGCAGCCCTCATTTAGGGCAAACGAAGTTTCAAATCCAAATGGCAGCACACCTTTACAATACGAGTTTCAGGTCAGCGGCGGTCCTGATGGGTCTGGCGCGTTGATCGCCTCTGGTAAATCGTATTCACGCCAATGGACCGTGCCGGATGGTATTTTGCAAGACGGCTCTACCTATTATGTTCGATCCCGCAGCCATGATCACAGTATTCCATTAACTAGCCAATGGGGCACGGCCGTGCCGTTTCGCGTAGACATGCGCACCGGCAAAGACCAGACTCAAACCTATGATAACCTGGGTCCGGTAGACGTAGACCTGGCCACCGGCAATGTCACCACTAGCGCCAGTAGCCACACATCGTCAGCCTTGGGCGGTAGTTTGGGTGTGAGCTTGGACTACAACTCGCCGCTCAAATCTCGAAATGGCCTCGTTGGGCAATATTGGGATGACAATAACTTTACGGGTGCCCCAGCGGTAACGCGAGTAGACCAAAATATAGACTTCGCGTGGGATACTGGTGCACCGGCGTCAGGTGTGAGCGCAGATAGCTTCACGGTGCGCTGGAAGGGCTACTTTGTTGCCCCACAAACGGGCTCGTACCAGTTTGGCGCTGCCGCTGATGATGGCTGCAGTGTCTGGGTGAATAGTCAGCAGGTCCTTAACAGCTGGACAACATGCGGTAGCCAATATGGCACTGCCGTCAACCTGACAGCAGGCCAGATCGTGCCCATGCAAATGGATTATCGGGAAGGAAGCGGCAGTGCCTCTGCCGAGTTGTGGGTAAAGGGCGTGGTGAGTACGTCTGGCATGAAGGTGCCGCAATCCTGGCTGCAGACGGGCGTCAGGCAACTGCCCAACCAGCGCGGGCTGATTGGTGAATACTTTGCGCGGCTGGATGGCACCAATACGTTCTCTGCCGGTAATCCAAAAGTTATGGAGCGCACCGATCCATACCTTGGTTTTGACTGGAAGGAGGATGCTCCGGTCGCCAACGGTCCCAAAGACTTCTTAGTGCGCTGGCACGGCTACGTCACTGTGCCAACTACAGGCACCTATACTTTCGGTTCGAGGAGTGACGATGGAGTGAAGATAATGCTCGATACCAGCACTACGGTCTACAACGACTGGACGCCGCATGGTGCACCGGCAACGCCCGGCTGGGGGACCGGATACGTGCTAACCGCAAATACACCGACTCGCATAACGATTGAATACTTCGATCAGGTAGCATTTGCAAGCTTTGAACTCTGGGCTAAAAGCACTGATGCCAATGTGCCGCAGCAGATCGTGCCCAGTGACTGGCTGTCACCGCAGGCACAGGTACTGCCGAACGGTTGGAGTCTGGGACTAGATCCAGACGGCAACCTCAGCTACGACCGCCTCAAGGCCAACCAAAATAGCGTGGTCCTCACAGATTCTACGGGCGCCACCCACGAATACACCTCGACTGGCAGCGGTTATAAGCCACCAGTCAATGAAGACGGCCAACTGGTGCGCAATGCCGACGGCACTTTTACTCTGCAGGACGTCGACGGCCGAACCTATGTATTCGGAATAGACGGCACACTGACATCCGTGACCAGTGCGGTAGATGACCGCAAACCCGCCGCTTTGCAATACGAATACGGCAGTCTCAATGGTGGGCCAACGCATCTGTATCGTATAAAAGACAGCGTAGACCCGTCGCGTACCGCCACCGTATACTACAGCGGCCAAAGCGACTGTGGCAGCGCCCCATCCGGCTTCGACGCAAACGCACCCGCCGGCATGATCTGCGCGGTCAAGACCAATGACAGCCGCGCAACATATTTCTACTATATTGACGGTCAATTGGCACGTATCGCTCAGCCCGGAAATCAGATGGCTGATTACCAATACGAGGTAGTAAATAATGCCGCCAGTCAGCCGATCGGCTACCGGCTGGTGGGTATGCGTAGTGCACTTGCCAATGATGCAATTGCAGCCGAAGTACGAGCAAATGACGATAACGTCAAAACACAGATTGCATACGATATCCTGGGGCGGGCTACCAGTGTCACGCAACCGGCACCAACTACGAACGCGAGTCGCCTGCAGCACACCATCGAATATCTGCCAGGCGCAGAAAGTTATGTAGACGGAAATGGCAGCACAATCCCCGGTTACGAAGGCATGACCAAACAGCACGTGGTAGGCGCCGCAGAGCCGCACGGTTTTAGCCGCCGTATCAAGTACGACAGCCTGTTCCGTACCATTGAGGCAACAGATATAAGCAACCTATCCAGCAAGGCTGAGTGGGATCCGGCAAAAGACCTACTACTCAGCAGTCTGGACCCTACTGGACTTAAGGGCACAACAATTTACGATGATGAAGATCGTCCAGTAGACAGTTATGGCCCAGCGCCGGCTGCGTGGTTTGGCGCAGACCGCAAGCCGCTCACCAGCTACCTTGCTCAAGTACCGCATAGTCAGGTTGGCTACGAAGAAGGAATGATAGGCCCGGCAGTGGCCTGGTACGACTACTCCAAACCCACCGGCAACCCCAGCGGCACTTTGTTTGGTGCACCCAAACTGCATACCACTGGCATCAACACCACCAGCCCCGGGCTGATAGATGCCACGACCGCCCAGATACCTATAACCGCCAGCTCTGGCATGCAGGGGGTTGGCTTTAGTGCCACCGGTAAACTGCGGCTCCCTACCGGCACCTACTGGCTGGTTCCGTCAGACGGCATTCGCGTATGGGTAGACGATATCCTGGTAGTAGATAAATGGGATGGAGTTGTGTGGCCGGGTCTGTCGGGTGGTAGCTTTACCGTGGCTGGCGGTGCTGCCACGCGTGTCCGGATTGATGGTTATCGTACCACCGGTGCCACTACGCCACTGACCGTATCAATGCAGCAAGCCGGTGGCTTTACCTGGACCACCGACTGGTCCAGCTACCTCAAACCGGGCTACGGCCTGACGACCAGCACCAAAACTTACGACAGTACGGTCGGGGATAGTACTGCTACCGTAAACTACGGATCCACACCAGAGCTAGGTTTGCCGCAGAGCGCAACCGCAGATCCAACAGGACTGAACCTTACCTCAACTGCTACCTATGAACAGCAAGGTGCCACCGGCAGCTACTTGCGGCCAACCAGCAAGAGCCGGCCTGGCGATTCGTCTACTAATCCGGCCACCTCCTATACCTACTATGGTGCCACCGAAACTCGCGATAATCCCTGCACAACTAGTACCACCGAGGCCTTCAAGCAGGCCGGTATGCTCAAGCTCACTACCGGGGCCAGTCCAGACAATGGCACCACACCCGGACGTGTCGGCGAGGTAGTCTATGACGATGCGGGCAGAATAGTTGCCACGCGCACTAATAACGACGGCTGGACCTGCACAAGCTATGACACCCGCGGCCGGCCGGCACAGACAGCCATTTCGGCTTTCGGGTCCGAACCCGGACGCACCGCCACAAATAACTACGCTGTTTGGGGCGACCCAACCTATACCGGCGCAGAGGACGCCAGCGGCTCGATTGTGACGCAAGTAGACCTGCTTGGTCGGACCATTTGGTATCACGACGCCCAGTGGAACGAAACGTGGACCGGCTATGATAGTCTCGGCCGCATGTCTAGCCGCACCAGCCCCTTGGGTGTGGAATCATTTGTTTACGACACCTACAATCGGCTCACTCAGCAGAAGTTGGACAATGTGACGTATGCCGTTGTCTCGTACGATCAATACAGCCGCACGCAGTCAGTTGAATATCCCAATGCCTCTAGCCAAAAGATGGTAGTTAGCCGTGATGCGCTTGGTAGGCCAAGCGGAAAAACATACTACGCAGGCGGCTCCCAAACACCAGGTAGTAACGTGATCTCCAACCCTTCGGTAGAGCAGGTGTCGGGCAGCGATCCCAATAAGCCTGAGAGTTGGCAGCACAGTGCTTGGGGTACAAACACAGCGAACTTCACATACCTCAATGAAGGCTACACCACGAATCACAGCGTCAAAACAGAAATCACTAGCCATACCGATGGTGACGCCAAGTGGTATTTCGATCCAGTAGCTGTTTTGGGTAATACCACCTATACATTCAAGGACTACTACAAATCGAACATCACAACCGAAGCAGTCGTGCAGTACACGCACCAAAATCAGAGTGTCAGCTACCAATCGCTTGGCAACATAAACGCCAGCAGTAACTGGACGCAAAGCGATCTCAGCTTTACTACACCAGCAACTGCGGTACAGGCAACGGTATTCCATCTAGTGGCTAATGTCGGCTGGCTCATCGTGGATGATGCAGAATTGTACGCTACAAACTCGGGCAGCCAGACCATCATGGCAAGTGATATCGTGACTCGCAGCCAAAGCGGGCGCATAGTCTCTGGCATCGAAAACGGTCAAACCAAATCCTACACCTACGACAAAGCCAGCCGTCTGACCGCAGCGACACTAGGTGCCAACACCTACACCTATGGCTTCGGTACTCAAAGTGGCTCCTGTGCATCCGGCACCAATGCAAGCTCTGGCAAAAACAGCAACCGCACCGCCCAGACAATCAATAGCGTCACTACCACCTACTGCTACGACTATGCCGACAAGCTCATCGGCAGCTCTGACCCGCTCACGAATGCTGCCCAATACGACGCGCATGGCAATACTACCTCCATAGGCTCGGGTACATCTCCACTCCAGATGTTCTATGACTCCTCGGATCGCAACTGGGGCTTCCAGCAGACTACAGCCGCAGGCAACGGCACTGCCAGCTACTACAGTCGTGACGTGGCAAGTCGCATCACCTACCGCGAAACAGACACTATTTCAGCTTGGAACTGGACCCTCACTAACCAACAGTGGTACGGCTTCACTGGCTCCGGAGATGCCGCAAGCTTTGTGCGCAACGCCAATTGGGACATAACCGAGAAATACTTGTCCCTGGCTGGCGGTGTCCTGGTAACCATCCGCCCAGGACAAACCGGCAACGCCAACAAAGTCTATTCACTGCCCAACATGCACGGCAGCGTTATGGCCACCACCGACGCATCTGGCACCCTGACCGGCACCTTCCGCTACGATCCCTTCGGCAACAAGGTTAGCACCTCATTCCCGGACAACACCTACGCCGGCGCCACCTTAGGCTGGGCGGGCTCCCACCAAAAAATAACCGAGAAAGACCTCACCCTCGCCCCCATCCAAATGGGAGCCAGAGTCTACTTCCCAACCCTCGGCCGCTTCGCCCAAATAGACCCCATCCCCGGAGGCAACGCCAATGACTACATCTATCCTGCCGATCCCATCAATATGATTGATTTCAGTGGTGCCGCTGCCGAAATACCCATATTTAATAATCTGTGCTACTTATGTGGCAGTGGTCCTATCGCAAGTCTCAATAGGGCAGTGGCCGCAGCAGTTGGCATACCTTTACCTGTTCCGTACCGGGCACCAGCACGGGTGGCTACGCCTCGGGCAGTGACATCATCGGCACCAGCACGGCCTACGTTAACACTTCCTAAGATACAAGGAATACCTCTGGGCCCGATCTCGCCCACATTGAGAGCCGGTGACCCAAATGAAAGACCGTACCCCACAACTCATGATCGCGTCAGTCGTGTACTTGATACCGGGAGAGACTATGCTGACAATGGTCAGATTGTCGGCTATGGAGCAGGGTGTATGCTTAGTGGGGGTGCGGCTATATATGGCTCTGCCCTCTCGTTCGGCGGAACGATACTTTTAACGGGTGTTGCATGTGCAGCTGGCACACAAATGGGTGGTGACATCGGGTATGTGTTAGGCGGTACGGTTGGAGTGCTTAAAGGATTAGTCACTTTTTAATAATAAAGGAGAGTTGAGGGCTTAATTGATGGAAACAGCACAAGAGATGATTTTACTTGGTTTAGGGTTCGTGGTCGGTGGATTACTGCTCGTAATGGGAATGCTCTTCCATGTGTTTCCTGACAGCAATAGAGCGAAAAGGTTGTGGGCGATTATTATCCCAGGGATTATTATAGGGCTGGCCCTGATATTGTCGGGCAGCCTAATGAAGTAGGTTTAGGGACTTATCCATGCAGGTCTCATACCTAAATGTCTTAATAGCGTCCGGGTTCACAGCCTTTACGATTTATCTGATTTGCGTAAGAGTTAAGCACATACCAGCTGCGGATAAATATAAAGGTACACCAAGTTACGGGCTATACAAAAAGATCTACAGTCCTCGTTTTTTGGTCATCGCGATAGCCAACACACTGCTTATTCTTCTTGGTCTGGCATATCAAATCTTCAGCTCATTACTTGGACCACCTCCATTCTTTGTTGAGATGCTCTCATTTATTATGCAGCTTGGGGTTTACATCGTACTAGTATATCTACTAGTACTTCTGTTCCGGAAAAAGTAATAGCCTCATAGGGAAACAGGCTACGACAACTACAACCGTCTCACCCAGCAGAAATTAGACAACGTCACATACGCCATTGTCTCTTACGACCAATACAGTCGCACGCAGGCAGTTGAATATCCCAATGCTGGCGGTCAAAAGATGGTCATCGGACGCGATGCACTAGGCAGGACCAACAGCCAAACGTACCACCAGGGCGGCGGGCAAACCCCAGGCAGTAATATCATTCCAAATGCCTCGGTCGAGCAAGTCTCTGGCAGTGACCCAGACAAACCCGAGGGTTGGCAGCATAGTGCTTGGGGGACCAACACAGCTAACTTCACCTATCTCAACGAGGGCTATACAGGCAGCCGCAGTGTTAAAACAGAAATCACCAACTATACTGACGGGGACGCCAAATGGTACTTTGACCCTGTCTCCGTCGTGGGCAATACATCTTACACCTTCAAAGATTACTACCGTTCCAATATTCAAACCGAAGCAGTGGTCCAGTATACTCACCAAAATCAGAGCGTCACATACGAATGGCTTGGCAATATAAACACCAGCAGTAACTGGACGCAGTCCACTCAAAGCTTCACTACACCAGCTACAGCCGTACAAGCAACGGTGTTTCACATAGTTGCCGGCGTGGGCTGGCTGATGGTAGACGATGCCGAACTGTACGTAAGCAGCCAAACCGGCAGCCAGAACATCATAGCCAGTGATTCTGTCACGAGAAGCCAAAGCGGAAGGGTTATATCCGGCACAGAGAATGGCCAGACCAAATCCTATACCTACGACAAAGCCGGCCGCCTCACAAATGCCACCATAGGCAGCAATACCTATGCCTACGGCTTCGGCGCTCAGAACGGCTCATGTGCATCGGCAACAAACACAAACTCCGGCAAGAACAGTAACCGAACCACCCAGACAATCAACGGCCAAACCACCACCTATTGCTACGACTACGCAGACAAACTTATCAGTAGCTCGGACCCACTCGCCAACGCCGCTCAATACGATAGCCACGGCAATACCACCTCCATAGGCTCGGGTACATCTCCACTCCAGATGTTCTATGACTCCTCGGATCGCAACTGGGGGTTCCAGCAAACAACATCAGCAGGAAACGGAAACGCCAGCTACTACAGCCGCGACGTGGCCAACCGTATTACCTACCGCGAAACAGACACTATTTCAGCTTGGAACTGGGCCCTCACCAACCAACAGTGGTACGGCTTTATTGGTTCTGGCGATGCCGCAAGCCTTGTCCGCAACGCCAACTGGGATATAACAGAGAAATATCTATCGTTGGCTGGAGGCGTTCTGGTGACTATTCGCCCGGGGCAGACCGGCAACGCTAATAAGGTCTACTCATTACCCAACATGCACGGGAGTGTTATGGCCACCACGGATGCAGCTGGAACACTCACTGGCACCTTCCGCTACGACCCATTCGGCAACAAGGTTAGCACCTCGTTCCCGGACAACACCTACGCCGGCGCCACATTAGGCTACGCCGGCGCCCACCAAAAGATCACCGAAAAAGACTTATCCCTTGCACCAATCCAAATGGGAGCCAGAGTCTACCTCTCAGTCCTCGGAAGATTTACTCAGGTAGACCCCATCCCCGGAGGCAACGCCAATGATTACATCTATCCACCTGATCCGATAAACATGTTTGATTTCAGTGGTGCCTCCGAATCGTCCATACCCCTCTTTAATAATCAGTGCATCTTGTGTGGCAGTGGCTCCACGGCAGTTCTGAACAGGGCAGTAGCCGCAGCGATAGGTATGACACTGCCTGTTCCGTACAGAGCACCTGCACGGGCAGCGGCACTGAGGGCTGTGGCACCGGCAGCAAAGCCTGCGTTGGGTTTGGCTAAGGTGTACAGTTCTCCTGTTAAGGTACTATCTAATGGTCCACCTAATCCTCCGCGTTCAGATCAACGACCGCGGGGAGGTAAGTCTGCCATGCAGCATATTGGAGGGGCGGCTCGTGCGGCGGGTGTTGGCTGTGTCGCTTCAAGTGGTGGAGTATTCATCACAGGGGCCGCCTTAACCATCTTTACTTGGGGTGCTGCCGCACCTGCGAGTGGTGTAGCGATTGTGGGTGCTTGCGTTAAAGGGGCCGTAGGTGGGGTGGTTGTCTATGGCTTAACTCAAGGAAGCGAAGGAGGCTCCATCGATGCTTCTGGGATCTACGACGGTTATGATCTAAGATATAGGTAAGTTAAATAGAAAGGCTAATGATGGAGAATGCAGGAATTGTTTTGGTTATCAGTACTGCCATAGTCGGGCTGGCTTCTATCATCAGCGCCTCATATAAAACTGGCTTTATAGCCTTCTCAGTTCAATCTCACCTTCGAGACGATCAGCCAAAGTACGAGGTTGACAATAATAAAACAGGACGATTTGCAAAGATTATGCTTGCAACATTCTTGTTAAATATTCTATATGGCTTTCTGATAGTTCAAGATCTACGCGAAATAGCGGCCGTAATAGTGTTCAGTTTGCTGAACACAGCCTTCATCGCCTATAGTCTAGTTTATTGGGTGCTTCTCAAGAAAAAGGTAAATCAGAAAGCGCGAAAGCGCTAGAGGATTTCACCCCATCATATGAATGAAGTTTTGCAGTTGATTATACTTACTGTATTTATCCCAAGCTTGATTATATGGGGTCTTTTGGATAGGGGATAAGAGGACGTTCCTCCAGAGGCCTCAGCTTAACCACACCCGCAGATGCCACGCATGCAACAGTCTTCCATATCGTGTCGGACGTAGGCTGGCTCATCATGGACGACACAGAACTATATGCCACAAACGCGGGCAGCCAAAATATCATGGCAAGCGATACCGTTACCCGCAGCCAAAGCGGGCAAATAGTCTCTGGCACAGAGAATGGCCAAGCCAAATCCTATACCTATGACAAAGCCGGTCGCCTGACAAATGCCACTATAGGCAGCAACACATACGCCTATGGCTTTGGCGCCCAGTCCGGCTCCTGCGCCGGTGGAACCAATGCCAACTCCGGCAAAAACAGCAACCGCACATCCCAAACAATCAATGGCTCCACAACCACCTACTGCTACGACTACGCAGATCGCCTCATCAGTAGCTCTGACCCCCTCACCAACAATGCCCAATACGACGCCCACGGCAATATGACATCTCTAGGTTCAGGCGCCACACCACTGCAACTCCTCTACGACTCCTCAGATCGTAACTGGGGCCTCACACAGATTGCTCCTGCTAGTGGCAACGGAAGCGCAAGCTACTACAGCCGTGACGTTGCCAATCGTGTGATCTACCGCGAGACAGATACTATATCCAACTGGAACTGGAATATCACCAGCCAGGAATGGTACGGCTTTACCGGTTCAGGTTCGGCCAGCTTTGTACGCAATGCCAGCTGGGATATAACAGAGAAATACCTATCGCTGGCTGGGGGTGTCTTGCTCACCATCCGTCCAGGCCAAACCGGCAACACCAACAAAGTCTACTCACTCCCCAACATGCATGGGAGCATAATGGCAACAACAGATGCCTCCGGCACCCTCACCGGCACCTTCCGCTACGACCCCTTCGGCAATAAGATCAGCACAACCTATCCCAACAACACCACCCAAAGTTCAACCTTCGGTTGGGCAGGTAGCCACCAAAAAATAACCGAAAAAGACTTATCACTTGCACCAATCCAAATGGGAGCTAGAGTCTACCTAGCAGTCCTAGGAAGATTTACTCAGGTAGACCCCATCCCCGGAGGCAACGCCAATGATTACATCTATCCACCTGACCCAATAAACATGATTGATTTCAGCGGTGCTTCTCAGATACCCCTCTTTAACAACCTATGCATCTTGTGTGGCAGCGGCTCTGCGGCAGGTCTCAGCAGGGTAGTAGCCGCAGCGATAGGTATGACACTACCTGTTCCGTACACAGCACCAGCACGGGTGGCTACGCCGAAGATTGCGGCTGTGGCTACACCGAGACAGCAACTTACGCTTCCGAAGGTGCGGGATACCAGGAGTGCTATTTCGAAGGTTACTGGGGTATTAAATGGCATAACCAAACCAACTACTGGTAAGTCTTTGATGCAACACGCAAAGGGCGTTGCTTTTGCGGCTGGCACGGGCTGTGTTGGATCAAGCGGTGCGGTATTTATGACTGGAGCCGTGGCATCCATAGTAACACTGGGAGCCGCAGCCGGACCAAGCATGGCAGCGGTGTTGCATACTCTTGTATTGGTGGTCTAGGAACGGGCGCCACGGCGTATGTACTAACTCAGGGAAGCAGCGACTATGACGATATGTCCTCCGTGTACGATTCTTATATGTATCTCAATGGGTTAAGATAAATATGATAAGAGGAGAAGTCTAAATGGAATTAGCTATAATTTCGGTCGTTATAATATGGGTCTCTGTATTTGCCGTGTCCTATAAAACTGGATTTGTATACCTTTCTATGAAATCGTATCTTCGTGATAATAAACCTAAGTATGAAGTTGATAAGACTAAAGTGGGAAAATTTGTAACTAGTATCCTACTGTCTTTCTTGATAAATATTGTAGGTGGTGTTGCGATAGCTGGAACTATTCGTGAAATAGGGGCGGTATTTATCTTTAGCTTACTTAATATGACTGCTATAACTTATGCTCTAGTTTACTGGGTACTTCTAAAAGAAAAGAAGAAGACCACTACAGGTAAAGGTTAGGGATTAGTAGATTGCGAAATACATGCCATGCTGATGATCAGGCAGTCTCCAGGAAGAGGATAAGCTTCGTAACTCAAGTAGAATAGAGAATTATGAAGATATGCATTAAACGAGACTCCGGTTATGCCGATAGTCTTCGTAACTACGAAGTGTTAGTAGATGGTAAAAAGATCGGTACAATCGCTGATAACGAAAGGAAAGACTTCCATGTCAAGCCTGGTATGCATGCTTTGTATTTGAAAATCGACTATATCAAAAGCAATCACATTAATTTCAAGGGCGGCGATGGTGAAGATCTCAGCTTTGAAATTAAAATAACTTAAGAGGGAAAAGATATCTTTTACCATTTTATTTAACGATTCGATAACGAAGGATAACAAGATAACGATAACGAAGGCGATAACGAACGATAACGAAGACTGTCTTCTAACAGATAGAAAAACGTGTCACATTTTGTTATTCTAGTCGTATGCCTCAGAAAAACACCATCAAAGAATATGCCCCACATTCGTATTATCACGTCTACACCCGTGGCGCTAACAAGCAAAAGATATTTCTAGAAGCAAAAGATTATCATTACTTCCTGTCACTTTTTAAAAGATACCTTTCTGACCAGAAAGCAACAAGCAAGACAGGCGTCGTATATCCAAACTACAGCGTCAATATCAAACTATTGTCGTACTGTCTTATGACTAACCATATCCATTTGTTGATCTACCAGACCGACGATGCGCAATCACTCCGAAAACTCATGAGCAGCTTAATGACAAGCTACAGCAAATACTTCAACCTAAAATATCGTCACGTAGGCTCAGTGTTTGAGAGTCGCTATAAAGCAAAGCGAATCGACAACGATGGCTACCTAACCCACATCTCGCGATACATACACATGAATCCGCGTCGCTGGCAGACATATAGCTATTCAAGCCTGCGTTTTGTTTTTAGCGAGCAGTGCCCAGGGTGGCTATCACTTAGCGAGGTTTTGTCTGAGTTCAAAAGTCGCGAAGATTATCTTGCGTTTCTGCGCGATTATCAAGAGAACAAAGATATACTTGAGGAAGTTAAGTATCAGCTTGCTGACGATTGACATGAATTAACACCTATAGAAGACTGTCTTCGTTAATCCTTCCTATAGAAGACTGTCTTCGTTAATCCTTCGTTAATCCCTGTCTTCGTTAATCCGTGTATAGCGCCCCAACTGTGTTAGTTTGAGGTCTGTAGCTATTTTTTTGAAGAGTGAGTTTACAAAAAAGACGGCAAATATGGCTCGCCAAACGAGCCTGATATCGGAGTGTTCGGCTTCTTTTATGGCTTGCCAGTTTTTGTAGAACCAATATATTTCGTATAGGTTAAATGTTATGGCGCTCAGCCAGAACAATTTCTTGGGCTGAATCTGATAATACTTAGGATGTGCTGTTGCCATACCTTGTGACTCCGAGTAGTTTTTAGTTTACAGAGGTATAATAACACAAAAAATATAATTCGTCCACAGTATATATTGCTAAAAAGCTTGCAATATTATATAATGTGCAAAGTTATTTTACTTAAGGAGTTGTATGAAAGACCCTTATTTTGCTGGTTTTCTTAAACTTCTGCCTAAGCGCCGCCGATGGCAAAACATGGTAGGGTTTGCACTATTCTGCCTTTTGTCTGCTTCTCCATCTGTCTATTCTCATGGGCGGATGGGAGCGGCTTTGAACATGTTCCGGATGCCCCATAGAGCAGAGCAGTATCTTAGGCAGGGATGCCTCCAAGAGAATGCCCGGGCAAATAGTGGCCTCGCGTGCGGCGATATAAAAATGAAGGGCCTCAAGACTGAGCGCAAAGGGCTCCCAGGCGCGGGCAAACCTGCGTGGATAGCCCGTGGCTTGGCCAGGGGCGAGAATGGTGATCTCTTTGTCGTGATTGAGGTCGTTATGAATAAAGAAGGGCACCTAATCCGATACCACCCGACGTACCTGGATGGCAGCGGTACACTTATTGGGCGACCACGAATAGGGGACGATGAAGCAGCAACAAATACCACCACGCCAGCTAAAGAATATATAGAACCCGCAAAGGACCCTGAGGCGTATATGCCTAGCGAGGCTATTCCTCCGGCCAGTGTAGATTTAGGCCCGGGATATCAGCTTAGAGCCGAATCACAGTAGGGGAGGCTCACTCTAATTGCCGCAGGCAGGCAGCTGCAATCTCCTGCCATCGCTCCGCGTCTTCTGTTCTTTCTGTCAGGGACTGCGCTTCGGCTGCTCCTACTGCCGCAGCGGCTGCACCCTGTAGGTCGGGTGGTGCTTTGGTTGCTTCAACATAGGCCCAGACAAACCAAGAGGCCGCCTCGCCGTATTCATCACGCTTCATGCGCCCCTGCCCATATTCCATGAAACGTTCGAAATCAGGTGTCTGTTCCTCGCGTTGTGTAGGCCGCTTCTTGTGGTCTTCCATGCCCCAATCTTACACCTACTGATTTGGGCGTGAGAGGTTTTGCATGCTCACAACTTCAAAGGAGCCAACGCGATCAGTGGGGTCGTAATGATACTTACCTGTTAGTTTTTGGTCATGTACTTCGGCCGAAACAAGCATATTGTCGTATTGCCGCACAACAATCTGATTGCTGCCGACCTTTCTGAAAGTTGACTCTGTGCTGGCAAGCCAGTTTCCAAGGTATAGGGCCCAGCCTATGCCAGAAAAGGCAAACACAAGCCCGAGGGCTGCTAGTTTGAATTTCTGTATAATGCTTCGAAGCTGCGGAAATGAGTGCGCTACGAGCCATGTCGTCAGGCCACTAAAGACAAGCAATAGGGCGGCAATATAAAAGACATGCAAAAACTTTCCCCAAGAGAAGTCCCTGTAATAGGCGAGCAGGGGCATGAATGCCATGCTGGTCAAAAGAGTCACCCAACAGTACAAAATTACAACTCCAACCTTCTCAAACAAGACTTCTTGCAAAATTGCATAGAAGTGCAGGAAAAGCCATACGGTGCCGAAGGCAGTCAAACTGAGCAGGGTAAAAACCACTGCAATCGCAAATGCAATGTAGCTTTCAGTACCAACACGCACCGTCTGATACGGTATGCCAAAATAGTTTAAATAGCCTACCTCAAAAAAGTACGTGTAGAACTTTCCTACGAGCGTTAGTAGCCAAACCAGCGCTACGGCATCGATTAGTTTGTTCTTCATTAAAAGCTCCTGCCAAGTCCTAGTCATGCCTAGCCTCCCATAAAAGTTATATCGTGTCGTCGAATGGGGGAAGCTCTAGTTTTCGGGTGAGTTCTTCCACCTCACCAAGCGCTTCCCTGCGAACTACTTCTGCCGCAAGGCGTCGCTTATCATAAACGGCAACGTCACGGAGTTCTTCGGCTCTTTCGGCACGTGCCTTTGACACTTCCAGGCGGGACATTTTGGGGTAGGGACAATTTGCGCATGCCATCCGGCCAGCGGCTCGGCCCAGGTGGTCTTGGGCGTCGGCGGGTGACTTATATGCCCTGATGTCACCCCCACCATCTATGCCCCAGGTTTGAACGCCTGGACCATCGAATCCGTATTCATCGACTTCACCGTCTGCCCGGACGTCAATATTGAGATTAGTATCCTGTGTGCGTGGACAGTCGAGTACTGCCCTGACTATAATCTGACGCTGAGTATTGCCAATACGCTGAAAGGTAACTTCCTTGTGCTCACAGCGCTCAAAGTTTTTCTTGCCCTTGTCTCCAAACATGCGGCTTACTGTAACATAAATACCGATCCTATCAAGGGTTGTTGACCCCAATCACGAATTAGCCCCAACAAATAAAGCACGCTACACTTTCTCCTGTTAATCGACTAAAACAAACAAGGAGAAAAGCATGCGTGCTCTACAAAAACAGCATATCGTAGATGTTTTTGTTTGGGTAGACGATAG
>DATHJY010000012.1 GCA_035489575.1 Verrucomicrobiia bacterium | reverse complement strand
AACAGATACAAAACTCACTTAAAATCTAAGAATTTACGGTCATCAATCCTAGCATCTACACCTCAGAGCTAGCACAGACAGGTACCCTTCCGGGTCTAAGATTGGTTAAATAACAGTTTGAGGAGGTTTCGGGATTCAGGTTAGTAGGTATTGACAAAAAAGCATAAGCGTGGTACAATATATTCAACTTGAAAGTGATACTGTGTCTGTTTAGTTTCACTTTGCTTTCAAGGAGTTATTGAGGCTTAAGGAGTTTATATGAAGAAATTACATCTGTTAGGTGTTTCTGTGGTAACTGGTGTGGTTATAGCTGCTACGGTAGCTGCCCCCGCATTTGCTTGGCACCCCAAGGGTGTTATCAAGAAATCAGTCCAAAACGTATCTGCTAATGGTCAGCTGGCTGACGCCAACGACGCCAAGACTGCTGTTACGACCAAGACTGGTGACACCCTGAAATATGTCGTAGAGATATCAAATGCAGCCGAGGCTGCTAGTAACGGGAACAACGACATGGCCTTTACGGTCATGACCGACACCCTGCCTGCTGGCGTAGAATTGGTAAGCAACCCTTCTCAGCGCGTAATCACTGAAAATCTGGGTACTTTAAGACCCGGACAAAAGGTTACAAAGGAATATAGCGTTCGCGTAACCAGCAACATTAACAAAGATGTTGTTACCAACAAGGCTTGTTTCACTGGTGACAGTGAAGTCAAGGACAACCCCCAAAAGGGTTGTGACAACGCTGTTGTTGTCGTAACTGTTCCTCAGACCTTACCTCCAGTAGTCACTGGTGGCGAAGGTGGTCCCGTCAAAGAGACTCCTCAAGTTTTGCCTGCAACCTTGCCCGCAACTGGCCCTGCCAGTGTCGCCGGTATGTTTGCTGGTGTGACTGGTTTGGGTGCTGCAGTACATGCTGTTGTTACTCGCAAGAAGCGAAATCAATAAGTCCTTGGTTAGACTGAAAAAGCTTAACCCCTGCACACTCAAGTGCGGGGGTTTAGTTTTACCTGGAGTACACTAGAAGTATGAAGTAACCGGAGGGGTACCGTATGAAAAGAAGCAAATTGGTAGGAGCGCTGCTCCTATTTTTATTACCAATCTTTCTGTGGGTAGGTATTGCCCTGGCCAGAGTTTTAGGTCTGGCGACACCACTACGGTGGGCGCAAATGAAGTAGTAGATAGCTCGTTGTACGCGGCGGGTAACACCATAGATATTGCCGGAGAAGTAAAGGGCGATATCTTTTGTGCAGGCCAGAACATAACGGTCAGTGGCAAAGTAACAGGTGACGTTATCTGTGCTGGCCAAACTGTTCGAGTATCTGGCACGGTAGAGGGCGATGTGCGGGTTGCCGGCCAAACGGTAGCCATTGGCGGAGAGGTGAGGGGCAACGTATCTGCCGCTGGCCAGACTGTGACGCTAGAAGGTAGCGCCAAGGTTGGCGGCGATGTCAGCATAGGTTCTAACAACGCTGTTATTAACGGCACAGTGGGCCGTGACCTGTCGGCAGGTGGCAGTACGGTGGCTATCACCAACAAAGTGAGCCGCAACGTAAAGGCCAGTACCGAGAATCTGTCTCTGGCCAGCGGTGCTGAGGTAGGTGGCGAACTGTCCTATACTAGTCACAACGATGCTTCGGTTGCCAGCGGTGCCAAGGTTGCTGGTGTAACTACCCGTTACCAACCCAAAGAGCAGAAATCCAAGAGTAATTACGGCCGGGTATTCTCCTTTGGCTTTGGGTTTACCATTCTGATCATGTCTGCATTACTCATCATGTCTCTGGCGCTTGTATTGCTGTTCCCGAAGGCTGTTAACGAAACGGTTGCTCTGGGTCTGGCCGATCCGCTAAAGACAGTACTGATAGGCCTGGCTGCGGGCATTGTTGTCCCTATAGCGGTTGCGGCGCTCATGATAAGCATCATCGGCATTCCATTGGGCCTCTTCCTGGGCTTGGTCTGGTTGCTGATACTGCTGCTGAGCGGTCCACTGTTTAGCTATATGGTAGGCCGGCTTGTCTGGCGCAACCAACGCAATGTCATCGCCATCATGGCCGTCGGCGTGCTGGTGGTTACTATCTCTTACCTCATCCCGTTGCTCGGTGTCCTGACGTTCTTTGCCATGGCGTGGATGGGGACGGGTATGGCCGTACGCTGTATCTTTGGCCGGATACCTCGACCACACTACGAACTAGCTGATCCTGTGATCGCGAGATCCTCTGCGCGTAAAAAGCGATAACGAGAGTCGTTTTTACTGCTCGGCGGCGAGCGAAAAGAGTGTGGCGGTTTGAATGTGCGAGCAGTCGCCGGCATTGTCTTCGAACTTTCCTCTCCCGTGGAAAAGATCGCAGTCGCAGGCCATAGAATGGTCCTCGGCCACCGTTACATGGTGGTCGTTGGTGTTGCCCCAGACAAAAAACCCGCCTTCTGGGGCAGACGTGATTTTGCCCTCGGCGATATAGGGTACTGCATTCTTAAAGAGTTTTCTGAGGTGTACATACTGGCCTTCCCGAAGATATTCGTCACTCAGTTGCATTACAGCCGACAATACGTGTGGCTCCAGGCTTGCCAGTAGGTCGCTGTGGTGGTAGGCAAACTCCCAGGCTTGGCCGACGACGGCACGGTCTTCTGGCGATAGGTCTTCTGACGCGAACACGGCAGATTGGCTTGAATTTTCCATGGGTGCCAGTATGGCATCTTTTCTAGAGATGACAAAGTTATATACGGACACTTATATAAAAAGCTTATGCTACACTGATACTAACTAAATGGGGGTGGGTATGGTGATGACGCGTAATCAAAAGGGGTTTTCGCCTATTTTTATCATCTTGATTTTGCTCCTTTTGGCGCTTTTGGGCTTTGCTGGCTGGAGAATATGGGAGAGTAGGGATGACAAGGGCGGCAAAATACCCAGTTCCTCAGACTCTGCCCCAGCTTCGGCAGATCCAGAAGAACCAGCTGCGCCGGCGCTCAACTACGTCAAGCCGCCGAGCGAAGTCTACCGTGTGGCGTTGCCAGACACTTGGGTTAAGGCCACTTGTCCTGACACTCCAGATCTGCTGTTTTTGGCACCAACTACAGACAAGCTGGGCAAGTGTAATAGCGAGTTTGGCGGCACGGTAACCATCAGCAAAGCCAGCGGAGATGTCAGTCACCCCGCGGCTTACTACAGTGGCGATTCCCATCTGAGCGGCGTGAGCTACGCCACTACCACCATCGACAGCATAAACGGCTATAAGGTATCGTACACCGTTTCTACTGAGTACGAGATAGGCACGCCAGCAGTGGGCACGCAGCAGACCCAGTGGGTGCTGTTCGACGGCACCAATAGCTTCATCATGGTCTATACCCGACTGCCCGGTGATCCGGACCTAGCGGCGGCCGCACAGACCCTGGCTGAGACATTCGACAAACTATAGGTGGACTAGCCTCCACCAGGCGACAGTGGATAGAAACTCAGGCAAATCGATAGTATACTGCTAGGTAGTAAAGGAAAGTTATTTATGGCGAGGGATAAGAAAGCTTCGGTGAAAGCTGTCGTAGAAGATGGCGCGACGGTAAAGGGCGGAAGAATGAATCCTGCTCCTACTGCGGTTTATATAGAAATTCCAAAGCCCTCTCCTAAGGCTAAGCAATAGCTTAGATGGGCAAGGGACCTTCCCTCGCTAAGTACATACAAGAGCGAGGAAAATACTTCGACTCGCTGAGTCCCGGAGAGCTGAAGGCTCAAGATGAGCTTTTGGCTTTTTTGCAGAAAACCACTGACAATATCGAAGCAAAACAGGACCAAGTTACCACCGAGTCAAACGAGTACGAGCGGCAATATACAAGTTTTTTTGCGCTAGCTATTTCTTTTATTGTTGCCGGACTGCTGTCGAGCCCACCCGTGAAAGATGCTACGCAGGCGTCTCGGGTATTGTATTTTGCCGCAATTATTACGGCTACTCTTGCTGCAGTTTTCCTTCTGTCCGAGTACATATTTGTTAGCCGGTTGTTCAGCAAGTGGCAGTCAAACAACGAGAGGATCCTACGATACATAGCCCAAGGGCAGTGGAATGATCCACCGGGCCTAGAGACATGGATCAATCAGACACAATCAAAGGTACCCAAAAAATCAACGCGGGCAATTCTATTTATTGAAATATTCCTCATATCTTTGGCATTTGTGTTGCTTGCGCTGTGGCTGTACGAAACGCTTTTTAATCCCAATTGGCCACTCTTGTAGCCCTCTATTTTACGAAGTAGACGACGGTTACGCTGTAGTTGAGTTTGTTTTCGCCGGGTTGGACAGAGATGGTGTTACGCTTGGCGGTGTCTTCTGCGATGAGGGCCTCTGCGCCGCCGCTGACGGGGTAATTGTCAAAGCCACTGCCATCGTTGACGCTCTGGACTTTGCCCAGGCGGAAGCCGAGGTTTTTGGCCGATTGGTCTGCTTTGGTGCGGGCTTCTTTGGTGGCTTCGTCGCGAGCCTTGTTCTGTAGTTCTTTGCGTTTGGCGTCGCTAAAGTCGGCCTGGGGTGTGATCGCGCCAGTGGGCGAGGTAGTCACCAGATAATCTTGTACCTTCTGGGTCAGCTCTTTGTCGCGGAGCGTTACGGTTGGACGGAAGGTATAGGTGGTGTTGCCGGTCTTGGAATCTCTGGAGTAGGTGTAGTAGTTGTTGCCATTGGCGTTGGTTTTGATCTGGCCGTCCTGAACACCCAGCTTTTTTAGCTCGGTCACTATGGTTTCGCTCTTCTTGGTCAGTTCGGCCAGGGCGGCGTCTTTGTTGGCGTTCACGAACTGATAGCTTGGGGTAAAGACGTACTCGTCTGGCTCGGCGGTCACCGTAGATTCACCGGTGACAGTGATAGTTTGGTCGGTGTTGTTGACGGCGTCCCATGGTTTCCAGACAAAGGCCATGCTGGTTATGACGACCAATAGCAGAACGATAATACTAGTCCGGGCATCCAGGGTGATGCTGAGTTTCTTGGGTGTCTTAGGAGTTTGTTCTTCGGGAGACATGCACTTGTCCTTGTTTATGGTATTAGTCTTATGCTAAGCGAATAAAAAGTAAAGGCCACCTTGGGGTAAAAGGTGGCCTTTATCTTCAGTGCGTCAGTCCGGATACGGTGGACTTTTCTAGGAGTCTTCGGCAGAAGAACTATGGCCAGACTCTCGTCTGTCATGTATCTGCATATGGAACTCACTGTTAGATCCATCAGGACCAGGGCCGCCCTTGAAGTGCAGGACTTTTAGGTATTCCATGGGGACATTGTTTTCTTTGGCCCATGTCTCTATGTCTGTGCGCTTCTGCTCCATAAGAGCCTTGTGCTCCTGTGGGGTCTTGTCCTTCATGGTTTCATGGGTAGCTTCCATGTCGGCCTGGAGTTCTTTGATCTTGGCAATGATCTTGGTCTTTTGGTCCTCGGTGATTTTGCCGTCTTTGACCGCCTGGGTAAGTTTTTCCTCTAGCTTAGTCTGGCGTTCGGCTTCGTGTGTTGCTTTGTCTTCTTCAAAGACTTTCTGTACTTCGTTTCTGTCCAGATTAAACTTTTGGGCGATCTTGTCGGCGATGCTGCTTTGGCCGGTACTGTTACTGGTGGCTGCCTGTACACCCACCGCCGTCGAGGCTACGCCAATGGTGGCGATGGCACCGGCAATGAGTAATGGTTTCTTTATCTGCATGGGATGTTTTCACTCCTTTACTAGTTAATGGTCTTAAGGTTACAGGCCCAAGCTTAGAGAGTACTGAGGGTCCACCCACTAAACATATAAGACACTTGTATCAAGTGTAGCATCTGCAAAGCCGTCTAGGCTTTGCAGATATTCAACGGGCGTCAGCATGCGGAGCATGCTGTGTGGCCGGTAGAAGTTGTAGTCAAGGCAGTCTTCAA